>JAZDIE010000161.1:0-10061 GCA_043805295.1 Pseudomonadota bacterium | reverse complement strand
CGCCTGTGGCAAGCGCAGGAGAGGATCAGACAGTGAACGAAGGGACAAGTGTGACACTGCATGGTTCAGGGACAGATCCTGATGGTTTTTCTATTGCCTCATATAAGTGGACTCAGATTTCGGGTACTCCCGTTACGTTGTCTTCATCGGCTGTTGCGGTGCCTACTTTTACTGCCCCTGATGTTGTTGCTGACACCACGTTGACGTTTCAGCTTAAGGTTACAGACAACCTCGATAGTACGGGTACTGATACCTGTAATATACAGATAAAATGGGTAAACACATCGCCTGCGGCAAGCGCAGGAGAGGATCAGACAGTGAACGAAGGGACAAGTGTGACACTGCATGGTTCAGGGACAGATCCTGATGGTTTTTCTATTGCCTCCTATGAATGGACTCAGACTTCGGGTACTCCCGTTACGTTGTCTTCATCGGCTGTTGCGGAATCGGCCTTTACTGCGCCAGAGGTCACAGCTTCTGGGTCTCTGACTTTCAGGCTCCGGGTTACAGATTCCGGAGGTCTCACGGCTGAGGATACCTGCGATGTAACTGTATCGGACATTTCTCCGCAAACATCCTCACCATCAACCAGCAGCAGCAGCAGTGACAGTTCTTCAGGAGGGGGAGGGGGAGGGTCGTGTTTTATTTCAACATTGATGAAGTAGTAAAAAGTCGAAACTCACACCCCCTCATCCCACGGCTTGACCGGGGGATCCAGTATATTCAATTGGTTATAAGGTCTGGTTTGCCCGATCAAGTCGGGCAAAGACGATTTTTCGACTTTTTACGAGTCCGTCAACATTGATAGCTTTATAAAAAGCCCAAAAGCTTGTGTTGCTTTTCTACGATAGAGCACATCCTATGGTCTGTCGTCTGTGGTCAATGGTCTATATATGAGTATCTTTGAAGTAATTATGCTTATTTGTTTCGGACTTGCCTGGCCATCTTCAATCTATACATCTTATAAATCCAGGGCTACAAAAGGCAAAAGTATTTTTTTTCTCTATATTGTCCTGGCAGGCTACGTATCCGGCTCTTTGCACAAGTTATTTTATGACATTGATTGGGTGCTCTCACTATACATAATAAACGGTAGTATGGTTATGGCTGATATTTTTCTCTATTATAGAAATAGACGTATAGAGGTAACTATTCAGGTGGATAGACTGAAGGTCGAAGGGTTTTCTGGAAAATCTGGATTCTAATTGACACATATGACATTATTTATTAAATAACACTGGCTGTCCAATAAAGTCTAAGTTGCAAGAAGATTGTCTAAGATATGCAGTTAAGTGTCAGAGATGTAGCTAAGCTTTTTAATGTTGCTGAAAAAACTATATACCGTTGGCTGCAACAAGGTAAAATCCCTGCATATAAGATCAACGATCAATACCGCTTTAATAAAACCGAGTTATTGGAATGGGCGACTGCGCAAAAGATACAGGTCTCTCCTGCTATTTTTAGCGATGCAGAAGAAAGTGTGCCATTGCCAATGCTGCATGATGCAATTGAGATGGGCGGAATTCATTATCGTGTAGATGGGGGAGACAGGGCATCTGTATTGCGGGCGATAGTGAAGTTAATACCTCTTCCTCAGGAGGTTGACAGGGAGTTCCTTTTACAGGTGCTTTTAGCTCGTGAGTCATTAGGCTCGACAGCCATAGGGGACGGCATTGCAATACCTCATGTGCGTACCCCAATTGTAATGCACATCCTTCAGCCTTTGATCGCTGTATGTTTTCTTGAACATCCGATTGATTTTGAAGCCTTGGATGGCAAACCGGTAAAGACGCTTTTTACACTTATCAGCCCAACTATAAAAGCACACCTTCATCTGTTGTCCAGACTTAGCTTTGCGCTGGGGCAGAAAGAATTCCGCCAGTCAATACTCCACCAGGCTGCCAGAAGCGAGCTTATTGCCTCAGCAGCCCACTGTGACCGCCTTTGCTGTACAACAGTTAAATCAGAAATTAACGACAAAAGTTCCGCATAGAGAACTCCCAGGATAAACAATACACTGATACTATGAAATTATTATTGTTTTCAATTTTTGTTCTTTTTGGGGGAGGCGCTCTTGCCGCGCTGACCAGCCGGAGCCACAAGGTGTCAACATGGATAGGCTCTGGCTCAGCGATTTTTGGCTGCGCCATGGCTTTATTCGGAGTAGCCTCCGTCGCCCTGCTTTCCAGCGAAGAGAGGCTATTACTATTCCCCTGGAACAGTCAATGGGGCGGGTCGCTGGCATTAGGCATAGACGGGTTGAGTATTTTTTTTCTTTTGCCGATGCTTGGGTTATGTTTGGCGGCAGCGTGTTATGGCGTCTCCTATATGCTTCATTGGCAAGGGGATAAGTTTATAGGATTAAGCTGGCTTTATTATAACATTCTCATTATCAGTATGATTCTGGTCTGTCTTGCGCGTAACGGCATGCTCTTTCTAATAGCATGGGAAGTTATGGCATTGTCCTCCTATCTGCTGGTAATGTTTCACGACGAGCGAACCGAAGTTCGGAAAGCCGGATGGATATATCTGACAGCGGCGCACATCGGGACTGCTTTTCTTCTTGTGCTCTTTGCCTTACTTGCCGATGGCGGATCCTTTGATTTTGATTCTTTTTCCGCAACTATCCGTTCAGGTGGCATAACTACTAATGTCGCGTTTCTGCTGGCGTTGATTGGCTTTGGAGCTAAGGCTGGTTTGGTGCCGCTGCACGTTTGGCTTCCTGAGGCACACCCTGCAGCGCCTTCCCATGTCTCGGCTGTCATGTCAGGTGTAATGATAAAAACAGGGATATATGGCCTGCTGCGTATACTTGTCTTCTTAGGTGAGCCTCCCTCATGGTGGGGGTGGTTGCTTGTTATAATCGGCGCAATCTCAGGGGTTATGGGGGTGCTGTTTGCGATTGCCCAACATGATCTTAAACGGTTATTGGCATATTCCAGTGTGGAAAACATCGGAATTGTTTTCATGGGTTTGGGACTGGGGTTGATTGGCTGGAACCTTAAATCTCCTGCAATTATGGCATTGGGATTAGCCGGAGGGTTACTCCATGTTATTAATCATACAATATTCAAGGGGTTGCTCTTTATGGGCGCTGGAGCTGTCGGGCATGCGGTTGGCAGTTTGGATATAGACCATCTGGGCGGCCTGGGAAAACGGATGCCTCAAACAGCCGTATGTTTTTTTGTTGGCGCTGCGGCGATCAGCGGATTCCCGCCTTTGAATGGTTTTATTAGTGAATTTACTATACTTCTTGGATCATATCATTCCATACTAACGTCAAATAATGCGGCAATAGGAACTGGCATAGCAATCATTATCTCCCTGGGGTTAATTGGCGGCCTGGCTGCGGCCTGCTTTGCCAAGGCATTTGGCATGACTTTTTTAGGTGAGCCACGAAATTACACGCCTGATGCTGTTCACGAGGCGCCGGTCTTGATGTGTATTCCTATGCTGCTGCTGGCGGCTGCGTGTGTGATAATGGGATTGTCTGGGCCGGTAGTTCTTCCATTAATAGGGAATGTGATCGTATGTATTACAAAGACCCCTTATGAAGAAGTAGAGGCAGGACTTTTAATTGGCATTAATCCCCTTAAAACTATAACCTTTGCAAGCGGGGTATTCATTGCGCTGGTAGCTGCGCTTGCATATCTTCGCCATAGATTACTTTCCAATCGCAAGGTAGAACAGACGGTCACATGGGACTGCGGATATGCCTTGCCGACACCTCGTATGCAATATACAGGTTCGTCATTTGTTGATCCTATAGTGCGCATGTTTGAGATGCCACTGGGGACTCGCAGAGATGTTCAAAATCCAGTAGGTTTTTTTCCTCAAACCGCCAGGTTGATGACGCATACCCCTGATCTCTTCATTTTCAGATTCTATGATCCGGTGATTCGTATTATCCGGATTGCGGCATCAAAACTTCATTGCCTGCAACACGGTCGAATTCAGTTTTATATACTCTATATTGCTATGGCCTTATTGGCGCTTTTATTATGGAAATTGTAACCATTCACATGAACACACATCTGATGCCTATAATAAACTTTATCTTAGGATTGGTTTTGTCTCCCCTGCTTTTAGGGATTATCAACAAAACAAAGGCCTTTTTCGCAGGCCGCAATGGCCCACCATTACTTCAGTTATACTATGACCTTGATAAATTATTCCGAAAAGGAGCAGTTTACAGCCGCACAACCACATGGGTATTCAAGGCAGTGCCGTTTGTCGGAGTGGCAGCCGCAATAGGAGCGCTGTTAATTACACCCTTTGCAAGCGAAAAGGCGTTGCTGGCGTTTCCATGCGATGTGGTTCTTCTTGCTTACTGGCTGGGCTTGATGCGGTTTTTTACTGTGCTGGCGGCTCTGGATACAGGATCTGCGTTTGAGGGTATGGGGGCAAGCCGAGAAGTTCAATTTGCATTATTGGCGGAACCGGCAATATTATTGGGAATGGCTGCATTGGCCTGTATGACAGGGAGCCTGTCGCTTTCCGAGATATACGCCCGAGTAGAACCACAGGCTCTAATGCTGTCTGGCTCAGGGGCGTTGCTTGTGGCAGGCGCTTTATTTGTGGCTATGCTGGCTGAAACCGCACGGGTGCCGGTTGATGATCCTAATACCCACCTTGAATTGACAATGATCCATGAAGTTATGGTGCTTGATCACTCTGGTGTTGATTTCGGGATGATCCTTTATGGCGCGGCTCTTAAACTATGGGTGCTGGGGGCTTTATTTACTGAACTGATGCTGCCGTTTAAGACCAATTGGATGGCGCTTAATCTTTTGTTCAGCCTGGCATGCATGGCGGTCCTTGCGGTATTTATCGGTGTAATAGAATCATCTGTCGCCCGGCTACGACTGCTGCGTGTGCCTCAGTTTTTGACAGCGGCCATAGTAATGTCAGCGCTGGCAATGATATTGGTGATAAAATGATTATAAATGTCTGGCTGATAGATACAGTGGTTGTCTTATTGATATTGACAAATCTCTGGGTATTAGGGTCGAGCCGATTGCTTTCGTGTATCCGGATCGTGGCCTTTCAGGGTGTTTTGATGGGGCTTTTGCCTTTGGTAATTTCAACTGACCTGGCGTGGCATTTGTTTGCCCAGGCTATTATCAGCACAGTCCTTAAAGGATTTCTTTTCCCCTGGTTATTGATTCGAGCGGTTCGTGAGGCAAATATCCGGCGCGAGATTGAGCCGTTTGTAGGATTTACAATATCGTTATTATCAGGGATCGGTATATTCGGGCTTTCGTTAATGCTCTCACATCGCATCCCATTGCAAGCTGGAATGGGTTCAAGCTTATTGACTCCGCTAGCCATTATGACAATCCTGGTGGGATTGTTTATGATCATCAGCCGCAAGACAGCTATCAATCAAGTTCTGGGGTATCTTGTTATGGAAAACGGTATCTACGGATTTGGAATGGCTGTAGTGCAGGAGCATCCATTGATAATTGAAATAGGCATTCTGCTGGATGTTTTCATGGCAGTCTTTGTAATGGGACTTACGATCTTTCGCATTAATCGCGAGTTTGACCACATTGACACCAATAGACTCACGATTTTGAAGGACCAGTAAAATGATTTGGATATTGATATTGCTTCCGGCTTTGGCAGGATTTGTCGCCATGATAATACGATCCGACAGTGTCCGCCGCCAATTGCTTGTCACTGTTGCCGCGCTTCACTCTATAGTGACCGCTCTATGCTGGTGGCATCGTCCCAGGAACCTTGCCAATGGCTGGCTGGGCATGGATGCTATCTCTCTATGGTTTCTCTCTATTACCAGCATGCTTTTTCTGGCAACATCAGTTTACGCCTTGGGATTTCTTGCCCGCGAACAGCGGGGTAAACGGCTGGATTTTGAGGAAGATTTTCTCTTTGCAAACGCCAGTGAGACCGCGTTTACAGGATGTCTTCTTTTGTTTCTTTCTACAATGACGCTGGTAACAGTCAGCCGGCATGTAGGGTTGCTCTGGGTGGCGGTGGAGGCGACCACGCTGGCCAGCGCTCCGCTTATCATGTTTCATAGGCATTATCGTTCTTTGGAGGCTACATGGAAGTATTTGCTGATCTGCTCAGTGGGTATTGCTTTAGCGCTTCTTGGTAATTTTTTCCTGGCCGCTGGATTGCCTTCTTCTGAACACATACCAATGACATTGGATTCGATTGTTGCGGCAGCGGGAGGGATTAACCATGTTTGGCTTAAAATGGCTTTAGTATTATCTATTATAGGCTATGGCACTAAGATGGGATTAGCCCCATTGCATACGTGGCTGCCGGACGCCCATAGCGAGTCCCCATCTCTGGTGTCTGCCTTGCTCTCAGGGGCGTTGTTGAATTGTGCCTTTATCGCAATTTTTCGCATGCATACAATTTGTGTCGCTGCTAATTTGGGGGATTTCAGCCGGCAGCTCTTGTTGCTTTTTGGACTTGTTTCAATGGGATTTGCCGCAATTTTCATTATTGCCCAGTCGGATTTTAAGCGCATGCTTGCCTATTCCAGCGTGGAACATATGGGAATACTTGCCGCTGGCATAGGATTTGGAGGGATAGGGGGTAACGGCGCAATATTGCATAGCATGAACCATTCTCTTTCTAAGGGTATGCTCTTTTTGCTCGCAGGGAATATTCTTACAGCCTATAAAACCAAAAACATTGAATCTGTATCCGGAGTTATCAGGCGGTTGCCGGTATCCGGGGTTTTATGGATCGCGGGGTTTCTGGCGATTACAGGCTCTCCGCCATTTGGGACATTCATCAGCGAATTAACAATCCTCAGGGCGGCCTTTCAGCAGGGGCATACATTAGCCGGTGTGGTATATTTGATTGCGCTTGTCATGATTTTTGCGGCAATGGCGTCGTTGTTTTTGCGCATGGCCTATGGTCAATCATCTGTGAAGATGGATGTCCCCCAATACAAAGAGCCGCTGACAGCCATAGCGCCTCCACTTATACTTTGTATCGGAGTTCTGGCGTTAGGGGTCTGGATTCCTGATAGAGTAACAAGCGTTATTCAGGAGGCGGTTGCCTTATTGGAGGCGCGATGAAGTCATCGCTAGAACTTTTAAATGGTCAATCAGCAGATATAACAGATATACCGCAATTGACTTTTGAAGACTTTAAAATGGAGATAATGCGGATAGCCGATGCCGGAGGGGGGATAGCATCGCTTTTTGCCCGGCCTGTTGGAGATGGGAGCTTTATTATGACGGCAATCCTTGAAGACAGAATTCAATGCAACCTCCAAGTCCTTGCTTGCGAGATAGGTAAGCGATATCCATCCCTTACTATTTCCTTTCCGCAGGCGCACTGGTTTGAACGCGAAATCGCCGAACACTGGGGGATTGTCCCTGAGGGGCATCCCTGGCTTAAGCCGATACGCTATACGCCTATCTCAAACAACGGTTCAACATCTCCACCAAATATTTTTGGCCAAACAGAGTATTTTAAGGTTGAAGGGAAAGAAGTTCACGAAGTGGCTGTAGGCCCTGTGCATGCTGGAGTAATAGAGCCTGGCCATTTCAGGTTTCAGTGTCATGGCGAGACAGTTCATCATCTTGAGATATCGCTGGGATACCAGCATCGCGGTGTGGAAAGGGGGATGTCAGGCGGCCCCAATCTGCGATCAATTCACTACATGGAGACCCTGTCTGGCGACACTACAATAGGCCACACAACCGCATATTGTCAGGCTATAGAGGCATTGACCGATTGTACTATCCCTGCGCGGGGAGCGGCAATCCGAGGCATTGCGTTGGAATTGGAGAGGATAGCAAATCACATAGGTGATCTTGGCGCGCTGGCTGGAGACGTGGCGTATTTGCCGACAGCATCTTACTGCGGCAGGCTTCGCGGTGATGTATTAAACCTGACCGCAATGATCAGCGGCAACCGCTTTGGACGCGGCCTGATTTGTCCGGGTGGAGTTACATATGATATTGATAATCCTGTTGAGCTGAGTCAAAAATTTGCTGAGATTATGAGGGATACGGGGCAGGCTGTTAATATGCTCTGGGACACACCTTCAGTAATGGCCAGGTTTGAGAGAACAGGTCAATTGACCCGTGATGATGGGGAAAAGATCGGTTTAGTCGGACTTGCCGCCCGTGCATGCGGAATAGAGCGCGATATCCGGAATGATTTCCCCCTTGGCATTTATTGCTTTTCACACATTCCAGTAAGCACATGGAGTACAGGTGATGTCTTTGCCCGCGCTTATGTCCGCTGGCTTGAAATTCAACGGTCAGCGGCATTTATAAATGATCAGCTTTTATTTCTACCACCTGGCAATATAATTCAGACAAGAGCAGGGGAGATTGCGCCTAATAGAATTGCCGTTAGTCTTTGTGAGGGGTGGCGCGGCGAGATCTGCCATGTTGCGATCACAGATAAGACAGGCAAATTCTCTGCTTATAATATTGTAGATCCATCTTTCCACAACTGGTTTGGCCTGGCTTACTCCTTGCGCAATCAGCAGATCTCTGATTTTCCTCTTTGCAATAAGAGCTTTAGTTTATCATATTGCGGACATGATTTATAAAGGCGATCCTTATGCTAAAAGCACTGACTGCGCGTTTTAAACAAGGGCATCGGACAATATCCTATCCCAAAGGCGACCCTCCACCCTTATGCAGCAGGTTTCGAGGCCGGCCTATTATAGATCAAACAGTCTGTCGGAAAGGGTGTAGACAGTGCATTGAATCCTGCCCGACAGGCGCAATACTATCGGAAAAAATGACAATTGATCTGGGAAAGTGCCTTTTCTGCGGCAAGTGCGCGGAGGCATGCCTTCATGGCGGGATCACGTTTACTTCCGAATACCGCATGGCGACACGGAAACAGGAAGACCTTTTAATATCAACCATGTCTTCCTATCTCCTTGCAGAGGCGTTGGAGAAAAAGCTTCACAGGCTTTTTAAACGCTCGCTCCGCTTAAGGCAGGTAAGCGCCGGAGGATGTAACGCATGTGAGGCTGATAGTAATGTGCTTACAACAATCGGCTGGGACATAAGCCGGTTTGGTATTCAGTTTGTCGCCTCACCTCGTCATGCGGATGGGTTATTAATAACCGGGCCGGTAACTCAGAATATGAGGCTTGCATTAGAAAAAACATATCTTGCTGTGCCGCATCCAAAGGTTGTTATCGCTGTTGGGTCATGCGCTATATCAGGCGGGCCTTATATTGATCACCCTGAGACAAACAACGGCGCAACCGGCATTGTTCCAGTCGATCTTTTTATTCCAGGCTGTCCTCCCCACCCGCTGACTATCCTGGATGGTTTGCTTAGATTTTTAGGTCGTTTAGAGTGAGTGAAGCGGCGCGCTATTTCTCATTATATCAACCCTCAAAGGCGCCCTTCCCATTTGATAGAAACAATTTTGGTCCGTGAAGTCATCTGAGGTGAGATTCGCCAGTGGTGCGCCAAATTCCTTCAATGCTGCGTAAACCGCTTTTGCATTTACGGGATCAGTCGCTATCCATATATCAATATCTTTAGTGAATCGTGGCTCGCTGTATTTCATTACCGCGTAGCCACCTACAATGAGATAGCGAATCTTATGCTTTTCGAAAATACTCAACAGATCTTTGAAGTCGGAACTCGTTAGCATCTTTACCTCTAATCAAAAAGTAGTCTTGCAGCATTTCCCATGCTGCCTCAAAAATGGCACGATCACCTTGAGATTGCCAGAAGCGAATATCGAATGAACGCTTCTCATCCTTGATCCGCTGGTAGTTTTCCTCTAGTACTTTCATTTTTTTCTGCCTTTTCTGCTCATTTTTATATGGAAAACATGCGTCTATACTTTCGATGAATTCTATCTCATTCTGCTCATCTTAATAGGGGCGAAAGATTTTTCGCCCCTACACCTGCTTGTCATGGGGACAGGTTCATTTTTCCTCCCCTTTCGGTCTATGGCAGCCTTGCATGCATCTTATTGGCCTGCCCAGTTTTTGAGGAGTGTTATACTTTGTTAGCGCAGCCAGAGCGATCCTTGGAACGATAATGACTGCATCACCGACGTAATCCACTACTTCAAGGACATCG
>JAZDIE010000160.1:0-8240 GCA_043805295.1 Pseudomonadota bacterium | reverse complement strand
GCAGACTAGGAGGGGGTCTGTCGGTGAACAGATTGATTCGTGGAGAGTATGTGTCTTTTATTCGTAATAAGCAGATTGCAGCTATTTTCAAGGAAGCGGGAATTACTGAAAAATATGGTTCAGGAATAAAACGGATTTTGGGAAACCCTGTGGGACGTAGTTCAATAATTCAATTGACATGTTATTGCGTGTTCGTAAGCATCCGTTAGTTTTGCAGTTCTGTTTGCTGTAATCATCCGGCAACTATTTGATATCAACTGGTTGAATAGTTTCCATTCAGACACTAATTAACGATATAAGGGAGTTGAAAATTGCCTGCGACAATGCCTGGAACAGTAATGTCTTCATCAAGATTCTCCCAGCGCAAGGCAAAGCCGTTTAATCTTAATGTGACTTCTTTTAATTGTTTTTCGGTTGCCTGTGAAAGAATTTTAAATCTGTCTGCTGGAAATCCGATAATTCTACCGTCTGTCAGCTCAATAAAAACTGTTCTTTTTTTAACCCATACTTGGATGGCGGCTGGTTCTACAATGTTTTCTCTAACTGCTGTGGACGTCATGATACTTCTCCTTGAGAAAATTGAGGTTTTCAAACACCAATTTTTCAATTTTGCGAATGATTATCGGCGACAGCCCTCTATTACTCGCTAATCTCACTGGTTCAAGCCAGAATTTACATTCTCCGTCCGGAGTTGCAATATGAATGTGAGGCGGTTCTTTGCCCTCATCCGAATAAAAATGAAACCTGTATGAATCAATTCGTAGAACTGTTAGCATGATAATTATCAAATATGCGATAAAAACAAACTTGTCAATTTTGAATGAACTCGGGCATAAAGGGGACGGGTATTGATATATTGATTGACATGATTAAATTGGTCTGCCACGAAAAGCCAGAATTGATGCTGCGGGTGCGCTGCGTCACATTATTGCTCGGGGTATTGAGCGTTGTAGAATTTTCAGATCCCGGATAGAAGAGACATATAATTGGAAAAAAATCGCCGCACAGACCATCAAGGTTTATGAAAAAGCCCTTGTTAAATAAAGAACAAACTTATGGGCATAAGGAAGAGCCAAGGTGGAGCCAAGGTGTCACATCTTGCATAGTGAATAAAATGATTGACATGCGGAGGCTTTTTTATGGCAAGTTTTGGCTATGAGCAGAGCATGGCGAATAGAAATAGAATATGAAGGCAGGTTGTCATAAAACAGGGACATACGTCAGATTATAAGTTTCTATATGAATGGCTGGGAGGCGCATAGGAAAACCTGTGGGACATTAATTCATTTGAAATTACATAAGTCAGATCTGTTTCGTCGGATGCCCGGATATCCAGTCGCGAAGGGCGGAGTCAATGCGTGATTGCCAGCCGGCCCCTGTAGCCTTGAAGTATTCAACAACATCAGGCGAAAGTCGAATTGCTAATTGTTTTTTTGTAGGGGCTTTTTGCGGTCCACGGAGTCCTGGACGATGGACTGTGACTCGTGCCAAGTCTTCATCAGTTTTCAGAAAGTTGTCAGGGTCTTCCATTGCCATTCGTTCAACTTCTTCTTCGGTTAAGTTGCGGACGCGTTCCCAGTCAGTCATGTCGCCGCCTGCGGCACGCATGGCCTTGATTTTTTCAGAGGTCATTCTAACGATTTTGCCCATAATAGTGTCTCCTTTCCTTGCGACTGGCTTTACGCAGCGAGATAAAGCGAACAGCATTACCTCGAATGGTATAGGTGAGAGTCAGAGCCATGAGTTCGTCCTCAATAATGGCAACATCGCACCATCGATGTTCATGCGGACGGGGACTTTCAGATGTAACCTTGTCGAGTGACTCGTACACGAGATCGCCGTATGAAAGATCATATCCGTGCTTTTCGATGTTTGCCAGACGTTTAGCTTCATCCCATTCGTAAATCATGTTTATTGTATATACGATTTGATTTTATTAATCAAGGGCAGTGAGGGGGACGTCCCCACTGTCTTCCAGGAGTCAGGTCTTCATTCGTGACAGACTGTGGTAACAGGTGACGTTGATACAGAAAGCGCTTGACTTAGCCGTCAAGGACAAGAATTCAGTTAGGGAGTTTTTTTATCTTGCCTTTGTGATATAATGGGATCATGGTTTAGATTGTAAAGAATTCACATGACAGGTCTTTGTAAGCGTTCATTCCCAAGAGCGAAAAAACCATTGGTTTGGCAACTCTGGGGGTATACGAAGTGTATGAGGCAGAAACATGCAAGATGTGATTGTGGATAGTGAGGGGGAGGACAAGGCATCTGATTATGATTCGCCATGGAAAGAGGCGATTGAGTGTTATTTTGAAGCCTTTATGGAATTTTTTTTCCCCGACCTTTTAAAAGAAATTGATCTCGGATATGGTTATGAGTTTTTGGATAAAGAACTCCAGAAGATAGTAAGTGAAACCAATACCGGAAGGCGCGCGGTAGACAAACTTATTAAGGTTGTTCTTAAAGGTGGCAGCGAGAGGTTGCTCTTGATTCACATAGAGGTACAGGCGAGCCGAGAACCCTTGTTTGCTGAACGGATGTTTATCTACTATTATAGGGTATTTGATCGGTACCGCGAAGAGGTAATAAGCCTTGCCATCCTGGCGGATAGCGACCAACAATGGCGTCCGGCGGAGTACAAGAAAGAGATAGGCGGTTGCAAACTTCATTTTGTATTTCCCATTGTCAAACTGATTGATTACTTGACGGACTGGTCTTTTCTGGAAACAACCATCAATCCGTTTGGCCTTATAGTCATGGCTCATTTAAAGGCGTTGATTACACAAAAAGGATCAACAGAGCGATACGATTGGAAGCTGAGCATCACCAAACGGCTTTATAAAAAGGGTTACAGCAAGGATGACATCTGGAACCTGTACCGTTTTATTGATTGGATAATGGTCTTACCGGAGGAACTCAGCCGGAAGTTTAATGACGAGATTGTCAAATACGAGGAGGAGGAAAAGATGCCTCACATAACCACGGCGGAAAGAATAGGTATAGAAAAAGGGATACTGCAAGGCATACAGCAAGGCATACAGCAAGGCGTACTGCAAGGGATACAGCAAGGAATTATTCAGAAAGCACAGGAAGCTGTTGTCGATACTCTTGAGGTCCGTTTTGACGTTGTGCCCCAGTCAATAACAAAACGACTTAAGAGTATTTGCGATCCGGCAATACTCAAAACACTTCATCGAAAGGCAATTGAAGCCAGCTCTGTGGAGGAGTTTGTAAAGGCTTTCGATATTATAGAAAAGTAGGAAAGACTGTCCGTAGTTCTTACGTCTAAAGAAGGAATGTGGTCAAGTCTGCTCTTGACTCTTGTAGGAAGATAGGGACGCTGTTAGGTTTTTAAGTTGACATGACGGATTTTGACTGGCAAGGGAGAAAGGGAGACCACTGGCACCCACAGGAATGGGGTCCAGGAATGGGGTCAAGTCTGCTCTTGACTCTTGCGGGGTTAAAAGGTTACAGGTTTTAGCATGGCACGTCCACTCAGAATAGAATATCCTGGCGCCTGGTACCATGTAATGAACCGGGGAAGAAAAACTGAAAAAATATTTCATGATAGGCATGACTACCAGGTGTTTGTCGACCTTCTTGAGGAAAGCTCGGAGATGTGGAATATCCGGGTTGCCGCCTACTGTCTCATGACAAACCATTACCATATTCTCGTGCAAACACCGGATGGCAATATCGCCCGGAGCATTTTGCAGGCACTTGCTATAAGGCCGCTAACTGGCGATTATGCGGATAAACCAAAGGCCGAGGGAAGCTTGTACCGGCAGGAAAAAAAGTGATAGGATACATATGATTCTGATAGCTGGCGGAGCGGGATATATTGGTTCTCATATAAATAAGCTTTTGAATAAAAAAGGGCATAAGACTGTTGTTTTTGACAGTTTAGTTTATGGACATAGAGAGCTTGTAAAATGGGGCGAATTCGTTTTAGGCGATTTAGCGAATAAAAAGCAGATAAGGCTTTGTTTTGAAAAATATCCCATTGAAGCGGTAATGCATTTTAGCGCCTTTGCATATGTAGGCGAATCTGTTGCTGAGCCTGCGAAATACTACAAAAACAATGTTGTGAATACGCTAAAGCTGCTTGAAACTATGCGAGAGTTCAATGTGAGATATTTTATTTTTTCGTCCACCTGCGCTACTTATGGTATCCCGAATGAAATTCCTATTACAGAAAGCCATCCTCAAAATCCAATAAATCCATACGGCAAAAGCAAGCTTATGGTAGAAGAAATCTTAAAAGATTATGACAGTGCATATGGTATAAAGCATGTGAATCTGAGATACTTCAATGCGGCAGGGGCTGATCCGGAAGGCGAAGTAGGCGAATGGCACGAACCTGAGACACATCTGATACCTCTTGTGTTAGACGTCGCTTCAGGCAAAAGAAATGATATAAAAATATTCGGAACCAATTATGATACTTTGGACGGGACATGTATAAGAGATTATATCCATGTAATGGACTTGGCTGAAGCGCATGGTTTAGCCCTTGAATATTTGTTGAATGGCGGGACTAGTGATTCTTTTAATCTTGGTAATGGCAAGGGTTTCTCGGTAAAAGAAGTTGTTGATATAGCAAAAAAAATCACGGGCAAAGGCATAAAGACGGTTGAGTGGAAAAGAAGGGATGGCGACCCTTCCATGCTTGTTGGAAGCTCAAAAAAAGCAAGGTCTGTATTAAACTGGCATCCCCAATATGATGATCTAAAGGTAATTATAGAGACTGCATGGAACTGGCATAGCAAGGGATAGTAAGGTGGACCCATTTGTCAAGACAGTTTTTTTGAAAAATCAAGTTACACTTTAGGGCGATTATTTGTTTTTATTTATGTGCCCATACTCCCTGTCCAAATTTTGGGGTCCATCATAACCGTATTCCGGTCTTGATTAAGGTTGAATCGTAACAGCGCGCATTACTCCTTAGGCTTGCCGCTAAAGTTTTTCTGTAAAAAACCGTTGAATTGGGATGCTGCTTATAGCTTCACGATTTACTGATGGAGATGAGGAAGGTATGAACGAAAGATTGCTCTACACTCCTTCTGAGGTGGCGGCTTTTATGGAAAAAGGCAATGTTGTGCTCATTGATATCCGCAATCCTGAACACTATATAAAAGCTCATATCCCTGGCGCTGTGAACATACCGGAAATATTTTCATGCCTTGCCGAGACTACTCCGTCTGGATTGAATGCCATGCACAAGAAGTTTCAGAAAATTTTTTCAAAGGCCGGAGTGTCTTATGACAAGAAAGCGATTGTGTATGAAGATCGGCTTGATTCCCAGTATGGCGGTTCGTGCAGGGGGTGCTGGCTTCTTTTATACTTGGGGCATCCTTGCCCAGGCATAATCAATGGCGGTATGAGCGCATGGCTTGAGCACGGCTTTCCGGTAGAAAATGGTAAAGTCATGCCAGAGTCGGCCTGCTTTGATTTGAATCCAAAGGCGTTCCTTATGGCGACAAAAGATGATATGCTTAAGGCAATATATGATCCGGCTATTGTATTGCTTGACGACAGGGATGAGATTGAATGGAAAGGCATGAGTTCGTCCCCCTATGGGATTGATTTTGCGCCGCGAAAGGGCCGAATCCCAGGCGCAAGATGGATCGAATGGTACGAATTTATGGATAAAAACGCATCCGCGCCTCTGTTCAAGCAAAAAGAAGAGATAAGGGCTGTATGCGCAGAGAATGGTGTTTATCCGGATGATGATATCATAATCTATTGTTTCAAAGGCTCCAGGGCCGCTAATACATATATTGCCTTGAAAACAGCCGGCTTCAGGAAACTTAGAATATACTTTGGGTCTTGGAATGAATGGTCGAGGGATCTGAGTCTCCCTATCGAGGAAGGGGCCTAAGACCAAAGGAATGGCTTAAAAAATTTTCAAGAGGAGGCGCGTCCAATGTCTACAGATATTTCAAAAATCAAAATATTACTCGTGGAAGACTCTCCGATCATACGAAAAATTGAAAAAAAGGCCCTTGAATCGCTCGGATTTGAGAATATTGTCGAGGTCTGTGACGGTAATGAAGCCATCGCAAAACTAAAGGAAGAAAAAGAGATCAGTCTTATCATCAGCGATTGGAATATGCCGCACAGAAGCGGCCTTGAACTGCTCGAGTGGGTCCGCCAAAACGATTCGACCAAGGCGATTCCTTTTCTTATGGCAACGGGGCAGGGGGATAAAAAACAGGAGCAGAAGGCGCTTGACGTAGGGGTTAGCAGCTTTGTCACCAAGCCTTTTAATAATGATGAGCTGAAGGCCAAGATTGATGAGGCGCTTGGCAAGAAAAAAGTTGAAGAAAAGCCCATTGTTCAGCCGCCTGAACCGAAAAAGACCGCTTCCGGTAAGGTGCGCTTGAAAGTCGCGCATATCCAAATTACCGACCATCTGATTCTGGGGGTGCTCCGGCATTTGATCAGTACAGGAGAGATGGCGGCGCCTCGTTACTTTGAACTCGAGACTATCTGTATGCCCGGCTGGAATCCTGTGCAGGATGCCATCCAAAAGGGAACAGTCGATGCTGCTTTTGCCCTTGCGCCCATAGCAATGGATCTGTTCAGCGTTGGGGCGCCTATCAAACTGGTTTTGTTTGCTCATAGAGGGGGGAGTATATTTGTAAGAAACAAGATGGGCCAATACAAGGAACCATTCAATGATTTCTTTAAAGGAAAATCCTTTTTTATCCCCCATATGATGTCAATCCATCACATGCTATCCCATATGTTTTTTAAGATGATCGGCCTTAAACCAGGTCTTGCCGGTTCTCCAGGGGTTGACGTAAACTTTGAGGTAGTCGCTCCAATTCAAATGCCGGAGTTTTTGCGCGGCAATCCAGACGCTGCCGGCTACATGGTGGCTGAACCGCTGGGGACAAAGGCGATTGCGGCAGGCATCGCGGATTTGCAGTTTTTGTCTAGCGAGTTATGGAAAAACCATCCCTGTTGTGTTGTTGCGATGCGGGACGAGTTTATTGGGTCACACGAAAACGCGGTCTACGAGTTTGTGGAAATGCTTGCGCATGCCGGAGAACTTATAGACCAGAAACCTGAGATGGCAGCCCAGATAGGGGTTGATTTTCTTGACCCGCAAAAAAAAATGGGGCTGAAGGTGCAGGTGCTGAAAAACGTGCTGACAGAGGCAAAAGGCATAAAAACGCGAGATCTCTTCCCTGTAATCGAAGACCTCCATACAATTCAGCGGTATCTGCATGATAACATTGGAATAGGATCATTGATTGATCTGGAACGGTTTGTCGATACACGGTTTGCAAAGGTTGCCTATCAAAACAAAGCGGTTGCAATGCATGCATCGCCATTGCAGGAGACTGCACAAATTGCCACTGAGATTCTCCAACGTGGAGTTGTTGGCGAAACGACGGGAAGCGAGAAGGCGAAACTGGACAGGGTAGGCAAATATCTTTCATTCCGCTTGGCGAAAGAAGAATTCGGAATTGATATCCTCAAAGTCAGGGAAATTATTGGTATGATGAATATCAGAAAGATACCCCAAACCCCTGAATTTATTAAAGGGGTTATCAATTTGAGGGGGAAGGTCATCCCTGTGTTGGATCTCAGGTCACGGTTTGGCATGGAAGAGAGGGATCAATCCGACAGGAACTGTATCGTTATACTCGGGTTCGGAAGCAGCGAAAACGCGCTTACGGTTGGAGTCACTGTTGATTCGGTTTCTCAGGTGATGGACATTAAAGCTACGGATATCCAAGACCCGCCCTTTTTTGGCCAAAATGTTGATATGCACCACCTGCTCGGCCTGTCACCTGTAGAAAACAGGGTGCGGATGCTGCTTGATATAGACCATGTAATTGATGTATCCATGTTTAAAAAACTAGACCGGACAGTGGCGGCCTCCTGACTTCGCAATAATTTTGGGCACTATCCAGTGCTGACGCACTACTCCCCCTCACCCACGAGGGGGAGTAAATGTATTCCTCTGGTTAAAATCTTGGTAGCGTAGAATTTAGGAGACCTGAGTGAGGCAACCTCGTAGGGGCAATCCCTTGTGGTTGCCCTGTATTTTGGGTGCCCACAAGGGGCACCCCTACGAAACGACTGCCAACAGCGAAATGTAGCGCATTATTGCAGGTCTCCTATTGACAACGCTACCAAAATCTTCGCCTTCCTTGACCTTGAACCAAATTGAAAGTTTTCGTTCAGACACTAATTAAACTTTTTTGGAAAAAGTGGCTGTTACC
>JAZDIE010000159.1:0-5832 GCA_043805295.1 Pseudomonadota bacterium | reverse complement strand
CCGAATACTGTACAGCACATAACAAGCATTGCCGCCATTATCGAAAAAATCTTTTTTTTCATTGCCTCCAATTTTCCTCCTTCAGTCTTTAGTCTTCAGTCTATTCACCTGGATATAACGCACCTTGTTTATGATAACAATGTGTTTTTGATAGATTAGCAAAAAGTCTATTGTTTTTATGCATCGTGTGTCCACTATTTCGCATGCAAGGGGCGCTAAGAGCGGAACCTGGCTGCATATATTGCAAAAAACTTTCTGGTTATAGTCATGCGTTTTTATCAGTATCTTTTATAAATCCAATAAGATAGTCGAGTTAATCCAGGGTTTTTACCGATATGGCTTCATTATTGCTTGTTTTAAAAGTAACTGTTATTTATGTCATTTTGACTGCGATTAGAAATTGCAGTTTCATCAAATCATGAAGTGATTCGGAAAATTTTTGAGCATTTGGGTTTTTGGGAGAAAAAAACTAGACCGCCTCCCTCTAATGGACATAACCTCTCAAAACCGTCACATGCTCAGCCTTTTAATTGGGTATTTCACTGAAATAAGCAATTTCTTAACATCTTATCATAAAAATAAACGGAGGAAATGAGTAATGAATCTAATTATGAAGTCTCAAATGAGTAAAAAGTTGTTTTTAGTACTGACCGTACTTGCCATGCTCCTGCTCCCCTTACTGGGAGGGGCAAACGCAGGGGTTTTTTACGTCAGCCCAGGGCTTTATTATGTCCCTAACGATTCCTATTTGATACAACAGGCAATTGATGAGGCGCAACCAGGGTCAACGGTTGTCGTCGGGCCAGGTTTCTATTGGGGGAGTCTTCATATTACAAAACCCATCACTCTTCGGAGCAAAGAAGGTGCGGATGTCACTACCATTCGAGGTAACGGGACTTCCTGGCAGCTCACTCCTCTGAGCGCCGGAGTGATTATCACACAGTGCAACGGGGCTGTACTGGACGGATTTACAATCACCAATGAGTGGAACCCCGATTCCGGAGTATCGTGTTCGGAAATGGGAGGCGGCTGGACTAATGTGAAAGGCGGAGTCTGGTGCTATAAATCCACTAAGACTACTATTAAGAACTGTATAATTACACGCAATTATGGAGGTTCCAGCGGCGGCATCGTCTGCGAACTGGCCTCGCCCGTTATTAAAGACTGTGTGATCAGCAGCAATGGAGGAGAAGTTGTCGGCGGGATATACTGCGTAAATAGCTCACCCACAATCACTAATTGCCTCATCAGCAATAATTATGGGTGTTCGGCTGGCGCTATTGCATGCCTGAATGCCACCAAAAGACATTGGATGGCTAGGGGGGACGATGATGTGACTTCCTACTGCGAGAATGGCGGCTACGCATGTCTCACCAGTTGCTCACCCAAACTTATCAATTGCACCGTGGGCAAAAACGAAACGCTTTCCCTTGCCAGTGCGGGGGGTATTTGTTTCTATTCCGGCGCTTTTCCAGGTGTCTCACTGTCCATGGTAAACAGCATAGTATGGGGAAACAAGACCCCTAATAATACCCTTCAAATCTATTCTTATGACAGTACAGGCACATTCAACATCGCCTACTCCAATATCCAAACAACCCATGTGCGTGATAAACGCATTTTTGCCGCACAAGTCTCCGGCAATATCAGCCGAGATCCGGAGTTCACAGATACCGATCTCCATCTTGACAAAAGCTCTCCGTGTATTGATGCCGGAAGCAACGATGTCGCCGATCTTCCCGTCTGTGATATCGATGGTAATCCGCGGATAATCAACGGCAACGGAGATGGCCGTGCTGTTGTGGACATGGGCGCTAGCGAGACCGGAGCGTATGATCCGTACCTGCTTGTGGCCAATTTCAGCGTTAATCCGCCGGCAGGCTCAGTAAAACTCAATCAGTACGCTAGAATACAGGTTTTGGAACTCCTGACCGTGCAGTTTGCGGACACATCAACCGGTACGGTTACAACCCGCCTATGGAATTTTGGCGACGGCAAAACCAGCTCCGAACAGAATCCATGGCATGCTTATAACAAGAAGGGTGACTATACGGTCTCACTCACCGTTACCGGACCGAACGGAGCCGACACCAGGGCGGTCCAGTATTGCATACATGTAACCGACGTACCCAAAATTATGCAGGTTTTTCCGAATCCGATCAAACCCGGCGCAACACTTTCCATTGTCGGGTCCGTGTTGGATGATCCCAAGAACTCCAAAGGTGAACTCGAATTGTATCCGGGCAATACAAAAATAGACGCTGTAACCATCGGCGATGTCACCCTCAGACGGGGCGATCCCAATGTGCTTTCATGGTCTGATTGCATGATAAAAGTCAAGGCGCCTAGCTTTAATTTTGGAAGCAGCGCTTCGATTAAAAAGAATGTCTCAGTTACCGTCAATGAATTCTATCAGAGTAATAACTTGTCCCTGACGATCTCAAAGCCGTAACCTAAACAAAGCCTCATCGACTTGCGCCTACGCGAGCTGATGAGGCTTTATCTTTGCAAGGCTCTGTTGCAGTCTATAGCTTTCCCATTCCAAATAGGGCAGAGCGCAGCCAAATACCTTTGTCCAGTCTGTAAGCCCCAGGTTCAATTATCACCGATCTCTTTTCATGTTGTTTAGCCAATACTTAAAAAAGCAATTCAAAGCCTTCCGTGGAAAAAGTTTATAGCCGAGTTCATACAAGAGGTCAGAATATCTGACTTGTTAAAGAAAAATGAAACTTTTGTCGTAAGTAAAGCGTATATGTATATAAATCCCATTTGATCTTAAAAGGAAATCAATGACTGAGTCTTGCCGCATGGCTCCAAGCACTGAAAAAGATATCCAGGGGAATAAGCAGCACTTATTAAAACGCCATGTTGCTGGAGACACAAACGCCTTTCCTCAATTGGTGGGCTTATTTCGTGCGCGGGTTTACTCATATCTTTCACGGTGTGGGATAAATGCCCAAACACGCGATGATATTTTCCAGGAGGTATTTATAAAGATTCATATTGCAGCCGCTACATATAATTCTGATTTGCCCCTTGATCCCTGGGTATTCACAATTGTCGCCAATACAGTCAGAACTCATTATCGCAAAGAACGGGTTCGTGAAATGGTTAAAGAAGATCAATACGTTCAAGAACATGAGGCATTAGATAATACACAGCAAGACATCTTGGAAGCCGCGCAAACCGCGCGTTGGCTCAATAAGGCAATCCAGACGCTTCCTTTTCAGCAACGGGAAACATTGGCGCTTTGTTCATTAGAGAACATGAGTCATAGCGAGGCTGCAACAGCGCTTAATATACCGGTTAATACAGTGAAGACAAATTTAAGGCGCGCCCGGATGTCACTTGCGAAGTTGTTAACACGTCGCATGGCAATAGAGCATAGCGAGGTCATATGAATACTTTATGCAAAAAGTTTCAGGAACTATTGGCACAAGAGGGGGCGAGTGCGCTTAAGAATGATCCTGCCGCACAGGAGCATATATCAGGCTGCGATGAATGTTTTGCTTTTATGGAAGCTATTTCAAGGATAGATGAAGGACTTGTCCACTTACCCCTTATCGACGCTCCTGACGAATTGGTGGCAAGCGTAGTGGAAAAGGTCGCCTCTATGCAATCTGACTGTGCGGCAGACAAGCCACACGCAAGCAGAGAAGGAGGAGCGGCGGCAAGCTGGATAAAAAATACGCTCAGCCTTTTTTCAAGGATTAGAATACCACGCTATGTAATGGGACTAGGCATAACCTGTATTGCGATCTATTTATTTACAGCCCTTATCCTGCCAAATGTTATGAGAAAAATGCCGGCCAGAAAGTCTGTTGAAGTAAGCAGGCAATTGGAACAAACAAAACAAGTGCGTGTTCTGGAGGACATGGAGGTAAAAAAAAAGATTGTTAAACCATCGTGCCCTGTTGCGTCTTTGAACGAAAGCCAGATTCAATCGGAATCTATTGCTCGACCCCAGGATATAGGGGCGCTGCAAAAAGAAGAAGAGCATATCATAGCGCCTACGCCAAGCATAACAACAATGGATTATAGTGACAAAGACTATGGCCAAACGCAAGTCAAAAACAGACAAAACAAGCCTGCAAATTGGGATATTTCAAAGTCAGTTGATGAAATCAAAGAAAAAAAGATGCTCCCCCAATCTAAAATGGATTCTCGGGAATCGCAAGATATGGCAATGGAACTTGCGGCAATATCCAAAAAATCTGAATTAGATAAACGTGGTATGGAGGAGATTCAGTCTAAACCAACAGAAGAACTGATCCCTGGCAAGGAGTATGCTGGGCGTGACCTGGCAAACGATTCCAAGAGTAAGGGCGCTTTTGTTTCAGAACCCCAAAAAACTCCAGATAGTAAGATAGTTAAAGGGATATTGGATCAATTCCTGTTTGAGCGGTCTTCCCTGGAAGGGCTTACATTCAAAGATCCATCAGGATACTGGGCTAATACATACCTGCCGGGTGATCCCATTGTTAGAATCCTGGGGGCGCGCCTCAAAGACTGGGATCGTACAAGACTATACGGCATGGGGAATTTTCAACTGGAAAAGGCGGCTAATAGAACAACGCAACCTTTTGATCCACCTGACGGAGCGGCGCTTGCCGTGTACCTCAATGCGGATCATGCCGGAATACAGGATAAGAGTCGCATGCTGGTACAAGTAGGGATCAAAGGCACATCACGCTTTGGTGGGTGCAGGCCAGCGATGAATGTGGGACTGGCGCTTCTTTTAAGCGACGATTTGTCTTTGGAGGAGATTGCTCGCATAAGAGCGCTATTACTGGCATTCGCACAGGCAAAGGATATTGGAGACCGGTTCAGTTTGACTATTGCAGGGAAACCAGGCGGAATGGTGATCAATCCAGGTGATTTCACATATGGCAGGGTTACGGTAGCCCTGCAAAACCTTTTTGGCAATAATCAACTAAAAGGGAGCGTCCTTTCCCCTGTGGAGGCGATGAAGAGCGCTATTGAGCAAGTAGGCGGCGCTGATGACCCTACAGCTCCCCTTGGAAGCAGCCTTGTTATTCTGATAACTGCGCGTCCGATTGAAAACAATGTGCATACTATCGCGAGTATGGCTCACACAAGCGCGGTCGCTGGCCAGCCGGTAAGTATTATCGGGATTGGAGACAGGATAAACATTGATGAACTTAATGAGATAATACTTATGGGTCAGGGAAACAGAAGACTGCTTAGCTCACCTTTAGAAGCAAGAGAACTTGTGGATCGTGAGATTTCAGCCGTGAGCCGTGTCATTGCCAGAACAGTCAGGCTTAGGATACGGCTTGCGCCTGGGGTAAAGCTGGTGGATGTTCTTGATTCATATCGGCTTGACGAGGCAGGCGCACAAAGGGTGAGAGATGCTGAAAAAAGCATTGATTTGAGGATAGCGCGTAATCTGGGTATTGAGGCGGACAGAGGGGAAGATGAAGATGGGATACAGATTGTTATCCCCAGTTTCTACGCTGGAGATAGTCACGCGATTCTGCTGGATGTCGTAGTGTCTGGGCCAGGCACAATTGCTGACGTGACTATGCGATACAAAGACCTTGTGAGGTTAAAAAATGGCGTTGGCCGAGCTAATATTTCACTTTCAAGGAGCACGGTATCTCCTGGCCCTCTTGAACGAAATGTACTGAAGAATTTTCTTGCGTATAAGCTTTCAAAAAGACTTGCAGAGGCCAGTGACTTGTTTAAATCAGCCCATGATGAAGCAGCAAAAGAATTGGTGGCGCAACACCTCGATTTGCTTCAAGCCATACGATCAGGCATCCCTGGTTTGTTTCGAGACGCTGACATAACAAACGATATCCAAATGCT
>JAZDIE010000158.1:0-15512 GCA_043805295.1 Pseudomonadota bacterium | reverse complement strand
AGGAAAAATATAGAGCCTGATGAATTCAAAGGCTGGCAACTTAAGCCGACTTGATCCCACCCCTTCATCCCGCAGTTCAAGCGATTTCCAAAACGACATTACCCCTTTAGCAGCGAAAAAGGCCATCAACATTGCCAGCGGCACAAATATCATATCAACATAGAGCATTGGAAGAAACTTGGAAAAAACCACCTCGCCTTCCGGAATATGAAAATGCCCTGTTGCAATTAGTATAAAAAGAAAAAGCGCAACCGGTATCCCAAAAAGTATAGGGAGTTGCGCCTTATCAGAAACCACCTTGAAAAGCCCGGCCGGATAAGCATATAGTTTAATAGAATACTGTCTGAGCGCTGCCAAAACATCTCCCGGCTTTGCACCTCGCGGACAATATAAAGAACAGTCATTGCATTGATGGCAGAGCCATATATCAGGGTCTCCTATAAGCTTATCTTTTAGACCCCACTGCGCCCAGATCATCTCTTTGCGAGGAAAGGGTTTTGAATCAGGAGAGAGCGGGCAGGCCACAGAACAGTTTGCGCACTGCATACATTTTTTCAGAGTATCCCCACCAGCAGACTTAATCATCTTGATAAAATCAAGATCAGGCTCTATTACGCCTCCCTTTGCAATTGCTGGTTTTGTTTTAGACTCTTCTGTCATAGACCCTCCCTTAGCGCTATTTAGAAACCCTTGAACGGATTAGCTCCAACCCCCTGGATTACTTCCACAAACGAGTTAATGATCTCTGGAATCTTCTGATAATCGGAAATTGCTACCTGATTAAGCGCGACACGCTCAGATTCAAGGGAGAGGCTTTTCAGTGTCTCGGAGACATTCTCCATTCTCCGGTTGCACAGCTCGCTCCCTTTTACAAAGTGACATTGATAATCATCTCCGTAGCGGCAACCCAATAGCAACACACCGTCAATACCGCTTGATAAGGCGTCCTTTATCCATACAGTATTCACTGATCCAAGACAACGCACCGGCAAAAACCGTACAAGCGCGGAATATTTCAACCGGTTGATACCAGCCATATCAATCGCAGGATAGGCGTCATTTTCGCAAACAAGCACTACTACGCGAAGCTTTTCTTCGTCATAATCATCTTCTGTCGGAACCTCAATTGACTTGATCATTGAACCGATCATATCTATGCTATAGTTAGCAAAACCGATTATACGCTCAGGGCATGCGCCCATGCATGTCCCGCAACGACGGCACCGTGTCGGGTTAGGCTTGGGTGTGCCGCGTTCGTCATCATCTAATGCGCCAAACGGACATTCCTCAGTGCATCGCTTGCACTGGGTGCATCTCTGAAAGAAAAAATCAGGGTAGGTTATGTCCCCTGAACGCGGGTGAACTGATACACCTCTATTGACAGATTCCAGGCACTGAATAGCCTTAAGGGCAGCGCCTCGCGCATCTTCGATGCATTCAGCCATAGTCATAGTTTGGCGCACACACCCTGCTGCATATATCCCTGTACGCTGGGTCTCGTAAGGAAAGCAGATAAAATTCGAATCAGAATATCCGTCAAACAAACCGATATCACGGAAGCCTGGACCCTGGCGATAGGCCAGATTAACTACCGGATCATCCTTTGTAGTAGGAACCATACCGGTTGCCAGGACAACCATATCAGCGCTGATTTTGATTTTTTCTCCGAGTAAATTGTTATCCACTTCAACCAGAAGATTGCCGTTTTCTTCCTCTGAAATAGCAGTAATATCTCCCTTAGTTAAAAAAATACCATCATCTTGTTGAATATTTTTGTAGAAGTTTTCATAAAGACCCGGAGTTCTCATGTGTTGATATATGATATACGCCTTTGCGTCCGAGTTATCGTCCCGAACATATTTCGCCTGTTTTAGCGCAACCAGGCTTGTCACGGATGAGGCATATGGGAAATCACTATCATTGCCAGACTTTGGATTCTGAATAAATAGGACACTCGCCGCCCCCTTGCCATCCGAAGGCCTCGCTATACGCCCCTTGCCTGCAATATTTTCAAATTCCACATTTGTAACTACATTCTTATACTTTCCATAGCCAAGGCCGCTAAACTCTGAGGCGTCATATGGCCGCCACCCTGTAGCAAGAACCACTGCCCCGAATTTTTCTCCATTTGGATCAGGCGTAAGTATATCCGCCCTCCCCTTGTTTAGCTCCTTGTATATCTCCTGGATCTGCTCAGTAGTCAACAGGTTCCCGTTCTCGTCATGTGTTTTGGTCACCTTCTGTGGAACATCAAATTCTATCGCATCTCCAGGCTTCTTAAAGGTTACAGTAAAATCCCCAGGCGAACCGGATATCCTGGCAACCACTGCATTTGTCTTGATCTGAATCTTGGGACTTGACTGAACCGCCTTAATAAGTCCCTGAATGCTCGGAGACTCTAAATCGGAAAATGGCCTAGCAATCGGGATCTGTTTGCGAACCTTTGCCGCATACCCGCCAATGGAATCCCCCTTTTCCACAACAACAACCTCATAGCCGGCCTTTGTCGCCTCAATAGCCGCAGTCAGACCGCTTACCCCCCCCCCCATCACCAGCACCTTTTTACTCATTGTCTGAAGAAGATACGGCGACGGAAGTTCGGACTTTTTCGCTTTAACAATCCCCATGCGCATATAGTCCTGCGCAAGCAATTGGGTGTCCAGCGCCACCCCGTCACCCGATCCTTCACCAGCCGAGGGCTGACACCATATTACGTGTTCTCTAAGATTTACCCTCTCAACAATCTTGTCAGGGCCAAAATCAAACACTTCCTGATTTACACGCGGAGAACAAGCAGCGATGATAATAGTGTTAATCCCTTCTTTTGCAATATCCTGCCTGATCTCAGCCAACCCATCGGGGCCGCAACAGAATGGATGCGTTTTACATAACTCTATGCCATATCCTGATTGAGGCAGCCCTTTCAATTTTTCTATGTCGAGACCTTCTCCGATTCCACAACCTGTACAAATGTATACTCCAAACTTCTTCTCCATGCGCGACCTCCTCACCAAGGTTTGAATGGCGCTAAGCGCTGATCCAGTAGCATTCTGGGCAGACGACATAACATCACCAGGTTTATAGGCGCAGCCTGCGCCAAATATGCCGCCCCCTTCAACATCAGATAATATAAAACCAGCGTCATCATACCTAACATCACCGCTAATTTTAATTTCAGCGCCAGTAGGCATCATGCCGGTTGCGAGCACAGCCATATCAACCTTTTGGCGGATTTTCTCTCCGGTCACCGCGTTTTCTGCTATTATTGTCACATCCTGAGTTCCAGCGTCTTCTTCGATTTCAGCCACTTTTCCTTTAATAAAGAATATGTTTTTGTCCGCCTTTACTTTATTGTAAAACTTCTCATATCTGCCGGGGGATCGTATATCGATATAAAATATATATATCTTTGCATCAGGGTATTGTTCACGGACATATGTAGCCTGTTTAAGAGACGCCAGACAGCATACATAAGAGCAATACGGCAAATGGTTTTCATCCCTGGATCCGGCGCATTGCGCAAAGGCTATCGAAGATACCCCTTTCTTGTCAGAAGGCCTTACGATCTTGCCGCTGTCAGAACCACCAGGCGCCGCCATCCGCTCCATCATCATATTAGTAATAACATTTTTATGTTGCCCAAAGCCAAGCTTTGTAAGCTTTGTGGCGTCATAAGGCTTCCAGCCAGTCGCGATAACGATTGATCCAGCCTTTAGATCAAAAGTCTTCGGCTCCATGTTCAAATCTATAGCATCATAGCGGCATACCCTGACACATTCGCCGCAATGGGTTTTTTTGCATACAGAATCGTCTATTACATATTTCATCGGGAAAGACATATCATGCGGCCGGTAGATTGCCTTAGTCCTGGACATGCCAAAGTCAAACTCGTTTTTCCTTTCAACAGGGCATGCGACAACACACTCATTGCATCCTGTACAGTTTGAGTTTACATACCTGGGATATTGTTTGACGGTAACAGTATAGTCACCAGGCCGTCCCGAAATCTTTTCTACCTGAGACAAAGTATAAAATCTAATTCTGCGATTATTTTGTATACGCTTGAAGTTGATTTCAAGTCCACACGCCGGCGGACATAATTTAGGGAAATACTGGTTAAGTTGAGCAACCCTGCCGCCAAGATAGGGATTACTTTCAACCAGGGAGACCTCATAGCCGACCTCTGCAGCTTCAAGGGCAGTAGTCAGCCCACTGATCCCGCCTCCCACAACAAGAATGCTTCCGCTCACAGAAGTTGCGCCCTTTTCATCTGCCATACTCTTCCTCCGTGGTTATGATTTAGTGTAACTCACTATTCAGGTGTTTAGGCTGAAGACTGAAGGCCATGAAACATCAAAACCTTCAACCTTCAGTGTCTATACACCTTAATAGTTATAATTTAGTAAAGTAGTTCATAACAGCCCTATCGCCTGCAATAAATTCGCATAGGCGATAATGCTCTTAAAAACCACTCTGCCACTTATTGTTTTGTTTTTAGAAAAAACTGCCAAAAAACAAGTTGGGAAGCGGACGGGGTAATTTAACCTCGTCCGCTTCTCCGATATACCTGCCGTCAGACAGGGCTGAAGAAACTAAGCAATAATCTTCTTCAGCTCTACTTTCTTAAACTCAAGCTGTCCGGTCTCCAGGTTTAACTTAGAATTGACAAAGCACTTCCAGTTTGCCTCGTCAACCATTGGGAAATCTGATCGATAGTAGAAACCAGGATATCTGGTCTCTTTCCTGAAGTTAATATGACCCACATGCAATTCCGCAGTACGGATACGATGATACATCTCCCATGCCCTAAGAAGTTCATGTAGATCACCAGCAGCCATTTTTTCGCAATCCTCACGTAGGATATTAAGCCTTTCAAGACAGATCTCAAGGAGCTTGCCACTTGTCATATAATAGACTGACTGGCCTGCGCCATATTCATCTGTCAACTTCATTAAGCGCATGCTCAATCCAGATGGCTTGATATAATTGGGATTGACATCAGTAGCTGTCGTAAACTTACTGTGGGTGATATATGTTCTGACCGGCTTGTACACGACATCCACCAGCTCTTTTGCGCTCTGCTTAATGGTCGGCTTTAGACTGGCGTTATCACGTAGATATCTTGTCATAGCCTTTACCGCCATACGACCTTCGGCATGAGACCCTGAAGAGAACTTATGCCCTGAAGCGCCCACGCCGTCTCCTGCGGTAAAAAGACCATTGACCGTAGTCATACGGTTATAACCCCACTTATACTCAGCCGGCACCCAGTCCTCATTAGGACCACTTACCCAAATACCGCAGCAGCCGGAATGAGACCCAAGGAGATACGGTTCTGTAGGCATAATTTCAGACATTTTCTTTTCAGGCTCAATATCCATGCCTGCCCAAAGCCCTGCCTGACCGATCGACATGTCAAGAAAATCTTCCCATGCCTCTGCCTCAAGATGCTTCATCTCTTTTTTGTCCATACCCTTTGCCAATTCCGCCAGGGCAGCCGGTGTATCCATAAGGATAGGGCCTCGACCTTCCTTCATCTCAAATAGCATTAGATGATTACGCAGACAGGTTGGGGTTACTGGAGAACTCCCATATGGCTCATACTTGGCAAGCTCTGCCTTTGATCGTTCAGTTCCCGCATAGCTTTCGCCAAGACCGTTAGTCGTTTTTGCTTTAAACAGCAAGAACCATGCGCCTACAGGGCCGTAACCATCCTTAAAACGGGACGGGGTGAAACGGTTTTCCATCATGGTCATCTCAGCGCCAACTTCCATGGCCATTGAATATGTGGAACCAGCATTCCATACTGGATACCATGCGCGGCCTTTCCCTTCACCTGTGGAACGCGGACGATAGACGTTTACCGCCCCGCCAGCCGCAAGCAGAATAGTCTTTGCCTTAATTATATATACCTTGTTCTCTCGGATACTGAAGCCTACAGCGCCTGCAATAGTATTAGGCTTATTGGCGTCGAGAAGCAGCTTAACGATAAAAACCCTTTCAAGGATATTTTCTTCGCCAAGCGCTTTTTTAGCGGCCTCTGCCACAATGCACTTGTAGGATTCGCCATTGATCATAATCTGCCACTTGCCGGTACGAACCGGTTTGCCGCCAGCCTTAAGGCTCTTGCCTTCATCCCCTTTCATCTTCCAGATTGGGAGTCCCCATTCCTCAAAAAGACGAACAGAGTCGTCAACGTGCCTGCCAAGATCATAAATGAGATCTTCCCGCACGATCCCCATAAGGTCGTTGCGCACCATTTTAACATAGTCCTCAGGAGAATTATCTCCGAGATAAGTATTGATAGCGGAAAGCCCCTGCGCTACTGCGCCGCTTCGCTCCAAAGATGATTTATCAACAAGCAAAACACTTTTATCAGGAGCCCATTTCTTTACTTCAAACGCTGCTCCGCAAGTGGCCATTCCACCGCCAATTAATAAAATATCGACTTCCTTTTCCACCACTTGGGGATTTTCTATCGCAGGAAGCTCACCAGTATGTTTGTTCGGTATTGCCATAGCATCTCCTCCTTAAAAGAAATTTTCTTTCTAAAATATTTCCGCCTGCAAGCCGCAGACTACTTGGGGGTAGACATTGTTGCGCCTGCAGCCTCTTCAGTGAAAAGGAGCTGGCTTTCGAGATCATTCCCTTTGGCGTCAAGATAAGCATTAGCGGCGCCTTCAGGGGTAGTGCGGATAGGGAACTTGAAGCGTTTGATTGTCCCATTCCTGAATTTGATCGTCCACATGATGGAGTCTGAACTTCTCATAGGCACAACGCTACCGCCCAGAGGCACAAAATCTGAATAACCACGCACTTCTATTGCGCCCTGCGGACAAATTTTTACACATGAATAGCATTCCCAACACGCATCTGCTTCCTGATTGTATGCTTTCATAGCATTGGTGTCGAGCACCATCAAATCATTCGGGCAGATATACATACAAGCTGTTTTCTCTCCACCCTTGCAGCCGTCACATTTGTCATGAATTACATAGCTTGGCATGAATTACCTCCTAATTACTTTTTTTGTAACTTTAGCTAGACTAAAGACTCTTTAGCGTTTATGCGCTAAAATCATTCCACCTCTATTTTTTCTCCACCTCCCCTCAAACCTTTTTTATTAGCCCAAATACCCAATTAAACAGGTATAATGCACTTAATTAAGTTTCTCCGCTAGAAAAGACAAGCGGATCGACGCTAGCATATGGGCATAATCATGTCAAGACGTTTGTTGTGCCGTTATTTGTCGGCGCTATCAAAATTAGCGTTGACTTGAAAAATCTATTATGATAGCGAGTACGCAGTTTTTGTTATGAAGCCTGAAACCAGTAAATTATTCAAAGACCTGTGGTACTTCAGCAGTCTTGGAATATCTATTTCCCTTGCCACGGTCATTGGACTTGCAATAGGTTATTGGCTGGATAAATTTTTCGGCACATCTCCGTGGTTCACATTGATATTGCTTGGGCTGGGGATTGCCGCTGGATTTCGCAACATTTATTTTGCAGGTAAAAAAAGCCGCTCAATATGAAACATTCGCCAAGACTTGAAGAGAGGCTGCTTCATACTATTTCTTTATCTAATTGGATATTGCTAATAGTTCTTTCATTTGCGGCCGCCAAATTAAAAACATGGTTCTTTGGCTGGAGCCTCTTTATAGGAGGGCTTATAATTTCAGTAAGTTTCCTTTTTCTATATCGTACATTAAAAAAGTCATTCAGTCGTCCGACGCATGCCCGTTTCGGAGTTGTCATGATAAAATATTATCTGCGTTTTCTGGCAAGCGTTGCCATTATTTTTTTATTAATTTCAAGACATTTGGCCGACCCGATAGGCCTGCTTATTGGACTTTCCATTGTTGTTATTAGTATTTTTATCGGTCTTATTGACGGAGCTATACATAGCGTCATAAGACATAGCGCAAGGCACGACGCAGGCGAGGAGCGAGACGTACTTCCTGTACGTTGCAGCGACGAGCCAAGAAGTAACGCAGCGATCTGACTTATAACGCTATGTATAAAATCTATTTTTCTAAGGGGGGCTGTATAGATGGAACATCCGTATCTGTTTTTAAGCGACCTGCTTCACTGGGAATTCGCGCATGAGCATCCGCATGTTGCTTATTCATGGGTGGTAATGGCTATGCTGGTGATATTAGGATGGCTTTCTTCAAAAAGCCTAAAGCTAATCCCAAGCGGGGCTCAAAATTTCTTTGAGTTTGTCGTTGACTCGCTTGAAACCTTCATGGTTGGAATCACAGGGCCGGAGGGCCGTGCATTCTTTCCTTTAATCGCTACGATGTTTTTATATATCTTTACTTGTAACCTCGTAGGATTGATCCCTGGATTTTTTTCTCCAACCGCAAGCGTAAACACCACTCTTGCGTGTGCGCTAGTGGTAGTAATATACACGCATATTATCGGCATCAAATATCATGGCGTAAAGTACATTAAACACTTTCTTGGCCCTGTCTGGTGGATGTCTCCATTGATATTGCCAATAGAACTTATAGGACACCTTGCCAGAGCGCTCTCTTTAACTATCCGTCTTTTTGGAAACATGTCTGGGCATGAGCTGGTGCTTGCAATACTCTTTCTGCTAGCAGGCGCCTATCTTGCTCCTCTTCCGATCATGGCAATGGGTATTTTTACCTGCTTTGTGCAGGCTTTTGTCTTTATGCTCCTTTCAACTATGTACTTTGCCGGAGCAATGGAGCACGCGCATTAATTTATTTAGTGTATAACGGTGTCTGGAAGAAGCCCGATATATTAATTCTATTCAAAGGAGGAGATTGTGGTATGAAGAGATTTTCAATTTCAACTTTTTCGACTGTGGCCATGATGGTGGGGTTGTCGTCAGTAGCCTTTGCTGCTGAAGGTGAGGCTGTTTCTGCTTCCCCGTCACTTGACTTCTATGTATGGACCGTCATCGCGGCAGGCATCTGTATTGCGTTTGCTGCGGGTCTGTGTGGAATCGGTCAAGGACTTGGTCTAAAGTCGGCTGTCGAAGGTATTGCTCGTAACCCAGAGTCGTCAGGTAAGGTTACTGTTACGATGTTAATCGGCCTTGCTATGATCGAGTCACTCTGTATCTACGCGCTAGTCGTCTCATTGATACTCATCTTTGCAAACCCTGCAACAGAAACAGTAGGTAAAGTTTTGGGAATTACCCAATAAATTCACGTTTACATTAAACATAAAAGCTTCCGGCTATTTTTAGCCGGAAGCTTTTATGTTTTTGGGCTTACACTTTCATAGGATAACATTGCATGACACGGACAAAAAAGGTCCCTCCTGTCGCAATCCGCCGTATTTCACTCTATGCCAGACAGCTCGCATTGCTCGACCTTAATAATATCACGATAGTCTCTTCAACCGAGTTAGCCGAAGCCTGTAACGTAAACTCCGCTCAAATAAGAAAAGACTTCGCCTACTTCGGAGAATTCGGGATTCGCGGCACCGGATACTATGTAAAAGACCTCTTGTCAGAACTACGCAAAGCTCTAGGCCTGCACAAACAGTGGCGATTAGTGCTTGTCGGCGCTGGCCATCTCGGAACCGCACTCGCCGGCTACCTTGTTTCTCTTAATCAAGGTTATATTTTTGTTAAGGCGTTTGACAGAGATCCTGAAAAAATAGGCAGATATATGGGATCCATACCAATTTTCTCTGTAGAAAACCTGGAACAAGAAACGAAAAGAATAAAGGCTGATATCGGAATTATTGCTACAAATGACGGCACCGCGCAAGAATGCGCCAATTCCCTAATCAGAGGTGGGGTACGCGGCATCCTAAACTTCACTCCTGTCAAACTAAAGCCATCTGATGATATACAAATAGAGCAAGTGGATTTCTCCATTCGACTTGATTCGTTGTGCTATAAGCTATCCTAGTACCCTGTTTTATCTCTAAAAAAAACAAGAGGAGATTATATGTTTAATTGGCATACACTATCAACAGAAGAGGCTATATCAAGGCTTAACTCAAACACTCAAAGCGGCCTAACCAAAGACGAGGCAAAGCAAAGGCTCGATAAGTACGGCTCAAACGAGCTTGAAAAAGAAAAAGGAACGTCTACTTTCGCATTGTTTTTGAGCCAGTTCAAAAACATGCTCATCATTATTCTTATGGTTGCAGTCCTCCTTTCCGTGTTTGTAGGAGAATTCCTGGACGCTATCATCATTTCCGTGATTGTGCTTTTCAGCGCCCTACTGGGTTTTATCCAGGAATACAGGGCCGAACGGGCGCTCGATTCACTAAAAAAAATGCTCTCTCCAACGACTACGGTTATTCGTGACGGAAAAGAAGAGGATGTCTATTCAAAAGATCTTGTGCCAGGGGATCTGCTTTCCGTGAAGTCAGGCGACAAAATTCCAGCAGACGCACGGCTTATTGTCGGCTATTCTCTTACTTGCGATGAGGCTGCGCTTACTGGAGAATCAGCGCCAGTCGCTAAGGATATTTTGCCTCTATCAGCGCCTACGGGAATAGCCGAGCAAAAAAATATGCTCTTTGCCGGAACAATTGTGTCGTTCGGCAGGGGACGGGCAATAGTGACGTCCACTGGCATGAACACAGAGTTCGGCAAGATCGCAAAAGAAGTAGCTTCTGCCGAGACAAAAAAAACACCTCTTGAAAGGCGTACAGAAGAGATCGGCAAGTGGCTGGGAATTATCTCTCTTGGCATATGCTTTACTGTTGCAGGAATCAGCATCGCCAGAGAGGCTTTTTCCGGAACACTAAATATCAGCTTTTTTATCACCACCGTAATGTTCGCTATTGCGCTCGCTGTCGCAGCCGTCCCCGAAGCGCTAGCAGCTATCGTGACCGGCGCACTAGCCATAGGGATGCAGCAAATGGCAAAGCAGAATGCGCTGGTGAGAAAAATGCCTGCGGTTGAAACCCTGGGATGCACAACCGTGATCTGCACGGACAAGACCGGAACACTCACAAAAGGAGAAATGACAATAACAAAAATGTTTACCGCTGGAAGAACCATAGATGTCACCGGAGTAGGTTATGAACCTAAAGGCAATTTCATGGGAGAGCCGGGTTTTCACCCCGGCATGTCAAAGGTACTTCGCAGAATACTCCTGGCAGGGATTTTTTGTAACGATTCAACGCTTGAAAAAACCGAGGAGAGATGGTCGATCAAGGGCGATCCGACTGAGGCAGCCTTTCTTGTGGCAGCTCTAAAGGCAGGGCTTGCGCAACACGATCAACTCATTAAATATCCAAGAACAGGAGAAATCCCATTTTCCTCAGAGAGGAAAAGAATGAGTACACTTCACAATACAAAGGATGGGAAAAGGCTGCTGTTCATGAAAGGCGCCACTGAAGAGATAATCAACAGATGCAGCCTTATACTTGATGAAAAAGGGACAAGAACGTTGACCGAAGCGGACATAAAACAGGCAATAAAAGCAAATGAAGAAATGGCAAAAAACGCCTTAAGGGTTCTTGGGCTTTCCTATCAAGATGTTTCCGCAAAAGCAGATGTTGACCTATCAGAAGACATGGAAAAAGACATGGTCTTTCTGGGCCTGGCCGGCATGATTGATCCTCCCCGCAAGGAGGCCATGGAGGCGGTCAAGGTCTGTAAAAAAATCGGAATTAGGACAGTCATGATAACAGGCGATCACCAACTTACTGCAATGGCGATTGCAAAGGAGATCGGAATTTATAACCAAGGAGACAGGCTCCTTACAGGCGCAGACCTGGAAAAAATGAGCCAGGATGAGCTGGAAGGGGTTGTAGACAAAACAACTGTCTACGCCAGGGTATCGCCTCTCCACAAGCTGAACATTGTAAAGGCATGGAAGGCAAAAGGCGAAATAGTAGCCATGACCGGAGACGGTGTAAACGACGCGCCTGCGCTCAAGCACGCGGATATCGGGATCGCTATGGGTATTACCGGCACTGACGTAACCAAAGATGCATCCGACATGGTCTTAAGCGATGACAATTTTGCCACCATAGTGAAGGCTATCGAAAGAGGAAGATGGATATACGATAATATCAGAAAATACCTAACCTACCTTCTGAGGTGCAATATTACAGAGGTAGTAGTTATAGGAGGAATAGTGCTTATATTAGGGCCTGAACATTTGCCGCTCCTTCCTGCCGCGATATTATACATAAATCTTGCGACCGACGGACTCCCTGCCCTTGCGCTAGGCATCGCGCCTCCTGATCCGGATATAATGGATCGCCCGCCCAGAGATCCTAACGAGAGTATATTTTCAAGGGAGATGAAAATGTTTGTCCTGATCGCCCTGCTTGTAGAGGTCCCTTGTTTCTACTTTCTATTCTTCAGCAACTATGCTGATATCACTTTAGCGCGCACACAGATATTTTTTCTCTTTATAATCATAGAGCTTGTGGTGGCGCTCAACTTCCGCTCGCTTACGCAAAGCGTATTCGCCCTTCCGCCACACAAGTGGCTGGTGCTTTCAATTGTATGGGAGCTTGTCCTGTTAGGCGTTATTGTACAATTTCAAACCATCAGGGAATCATTAGGCATCACTCTCCCAACATTTTCAAGCCTTGCTGTAATACTCTCCTTTTCCGGATTAGTATTTTTTTGTATGGAAGCGACAAAAAAGTTTGTCAGGATGAGATAATCAAACCCTGGCGTGCTCCACTTTGATGTGCCACGGTTCGAACCGCACGCCGAGCATATTGTTCTGCGCATAGCGAAGGGTTATATAGCCAAGATCCTGGAGCCTCTTGAACACATTGGTTGTGACAAAGGACTCAGTAAAGTTTTTTTCTCCGAAACCAGTCTGGCCTATATCAAAATCGCCTACGCCATGGAAGGAATATCCAGGAGGGGCAAGGGAACGAGAGGCCAAGGAAAGATCGCCTTGGTTTAATAGAGCCTTGTTCAAAAAAAGAAGAAACTGCTTCATCACGCTCCGTACCCCGGAGGTAAGAACCGCCTGATCGCCCAGAATGCGTTTGATTTTATCGTAGACCTCCACAGGCGCGCCTTTGTAAAGATAATTGCCAGCGCTTTTTACTCTCACAACTTTTTCTTCAGGAATATCAGCAGTCAGTTTCTTGATCGGTTTTTCGCCAAAAAACCCGTACTTGGTCGCGTCTTCATAAAATATCATCTCAAGGAAATCGGTCTCTTCCTTTGTGAACCTTCCCACATCCGGATAACTGCGGGAAACCTTAAACGCCTCGTCAAGACTAATAAGATGAAAATATGCGTGGCCTACGGTCTTTTGCAGCCGCATCAATCGCTTTGCCGAGGAATTAAGAATAGGAATTTTCCCCGGCGCAATATAGATGTCGTCCTTGTGAGGGGAATTGTAATTGTGCATCTTATAGAGATAGTCTTTGAGATCGTCATCGGTATGACCTGCGGCAGGCTTATTATCTTCGGAAAGCGCTGGCTCTGGCGATTTATTTTCTTTGGAAGAGACTTCTACCTCAGCCTCTGAAAGGTCTATGGATTCTTCATCTGCGATATCCGGCAAATCCGGCTGAACAATCGGTTCGGTCTTAGTCTTAGCGGATTTTTCGCTTTTGACTATGGAGGGCGCGGATACTATCTCTTGTTTATTTTCAACAAGGCTTTTAGGGGCTACTCCACACGCAATAACTCCAACAGCGAAAGCTTTAAAAAAATTTCGTCTATTCATTTTTGCGCAATTATAAAAATTATCGTAACAGTTTAGCTTTTTGAAAAAGCATGCTTAAATCTTTTCCAATCTCTTTCTAATTCCCCTCTAACAAAAGGGGAATTTCAACAGGTCATGTGTCATGGGGCGCGCAACACTCAGTTTTTCAAAAACCTAAACTGTTACAAATTATCTAAAAAAAGAGATTACGAAATTCATACTATTGATATACCCGCCCTTACGCCAATGTCAAATAGTTTTGCGCCAAGACCGTACATACGCATATTGCAATAAGAAGCAATCTTCAGGCCAAGATTTTAGAATCAAATAACTTGTTAATATAAAAGCTAATATAAACATTTACATTGTCCTGTTTTTTAACAGTAATAAATCAAAACAATATGTTTTTTGACATACCTAATACACTTTAATTGACATATCTATTTTTTATATCGACTAAAGCGCATAAAATCTTAAATCAAAATCCTTTCTGCTCATCAAAGGGGGATGTGGTCGTCTCCCATGCCCTGGTTTCCTTAATCACCTTTTCGAGCAAGGCGTGATTAAGGGCATGACCAGATTTGTAAGCAATCAAATGACCGATTATGGGCATGCCTAATAAAGAGAGGTCTCCAACAAAATCCAATATTTTATGCCTAACAAACTCATCCTGGAATCTGAGGCCTTCCTTATTCATTATCAATTCTCCATCACCAATAACAACAGCGTTTTCCAATGACCCGCCCAAGGCAAAACCATTACGTTTAAGCAAATCGACCTCATTTAAAAAACCAAAAGTACGCGCAGGGCCGATCTCGGTTTCAAACGTCTTATGCTCTATAGGCACAGACAATGTCTGTTCGGCAAGCATTGGATGGGAAAAATCTATCGTATAAGTGATCTTGAAGGAGTTGGAAGGATACACGCCTACCGACTTGTTGCCATCCCAGACCTCTATGCCGTCTCTTATAACAAAAAACTGCCGTTTACTCCCTTGCGCCTTAATCCCCGCACTTTTAAAAAGACTCACAAAAGGCTCTGAGCTGCCGTCCATGATAGGCACTTCAAATGAATCTATCTCTACAACAGCGTTATCGATTTCCATGCCGGAGAATGCCGCCATCAAGTGTTCAATGGTAGATATGATCACCCCTTCACTTCCAATAGTAGTAGCAAGGCTGGTGTCAATCACCTGTCTGAAATGTGCGTGTATGATCGGCCGGTGAGAAATATCCGTGCGCACGAACTTAATCCCATGGTTTGCTGGCGCAGGCCTAATAAAAAGATTTACCCTGTTGCCGGAATGAAGTCCGGTGCCGCTGCATTGGATCGGCGCTTTCAGGGTGTGTTGTTCAATACGCATCAATTACCTTATCAAATTACAGCAGCATGTTCCGATATAGTATACTCAGACACAATCTCTTTTAATTTATGTTTAATACCATTGACATCATGCACATCGGCAAACTGTGTCAACCCTCTTATCTTTTCCTCAAGCATTGGATAATCAACCACATTGCCACAACCGTTTCTTAATACCATTATCTGCTTGTGGGTTGTCGGAACAATCCCCTCTCCCTCTGTGATCAACTCTTCATAGAGCTTTTCGCCAGGCCTGAGACCAGTAAATTTTACCTCTATCTCATTATAGGGGTCTTTGCCGGAAAGTCTAATAAGGTCAAGCGCCATATCCAGAATTTTCACAGGGGTCCCCATTTCCAAAATAAATATCTCGCCGCCTGTGCCCATTGTAAACGCTTGCAATATAAGTTGTGCAGCCTCGTCCATAGTCATGAAATAACGGGTTATCTCAGGATGAGTGATTGTGACTGGTCCGCCCTTTTCGATTTGTTGTTGAAAAAGAGGGATCACCGAGCCT
>JAZDIE010000157.1:0-2531 GCA_043805295.1 Pseudomonadota bacterium | reverse complement strand
TGTTGTTGTTTCAGGAAAAGGAGACCACTACCAGTCTCCGTTTTCGGCTGGACTTTGACGGAGCGGAAAAGGGAGAATACCCAAATGAGCTGAAATTCAGCGGATCTGATATCTTGGCACTCCCTGTTATTAATAAAGTTTATGATGAAAACAACCTCAAGCGGTACATGGAGATTTCAAAATTTCGGGCTGCTATAAGCATAACCCAGACAAATGATCAGCTTCGGTTGTTAGAGTTAAAGTATGGCGCCAAGCTGGCTGACAAGAAGCTGACACTGGAGGAAAGGGAGCGCCTGGAGGCAGCTTTTCTGGAGGAGAAAAAGAATCTCTTATCAGCGCCTATTTACGATCTGACGTTTTTTTGGGGCAATAAGGTTTATTCGATTCCTTCATCGCTAACGGCAAAGGTTTTAAGCGACATTCTTTCTGCGTGGGCGGAGTATGCCGACAGGGTCAAGGGGGTTAATCAATACAACATAGCGCTGGTCTCCCGCAATATTCTCAGAAAGGAGGATGTCCAGACCAACCCTCTTCTTCTTGTTGTTGACATGTTGCGGACAGCTATCAAAAGAATTCTTGAAGATACTGAAAAACTTCAAGATATTCCAAGCGCTAATACCTTTAAACTGGGGGGTAATGGGGTGTCTCTGAGCGACCTGAGATATAGGATATTGGACATACAAAACTTTAAGTTGAGGACCTTAGATGGTTTGGTGCGAACAGCCGGCATAATAGCTCAAAAAGAATTTGTGAAGGGGTATCTGGAGAACCGGATATTGACACTAAAGCTTCGGGAAAAGGATGCCAAAGAAAGCATAGCGGTATATGAGGATGCTATGGATAAGTATCTTCAAGGCGCTCAGGGGCGTGTGATCGTTGACAACGCTGATATGAAGCAGCCCTCAGCGTCTGGAGGGCTTTCTTCTCCTGCTATGATCCCGCAGTTTGGAGAGACTGTTTTCAACAGCATAATGAAGCTAGCCCATGAAAATCAGGATACGGAGTTCCGGCAAACGATTACCAAAAAAATTATTGATACTGGCTTGGAAAGAGTAAATATCAGCTCAGAGGTTAATTATTATGAAATGCTTTATGATTGGTTAAAAGAGCCGGCTAGCACAACCAATACAAGTAGTCCTGCGGTAACCACCAGCGAGATAACCGACAAAATTGTCGAGGAAATTTTCAATGCCATCATGCAGGCCATTGATGACCTTAACGCCATCTATAAGGGGTTGGGCAAGGAGGGTTTGAATCAACCGGAAGCCTTGCTTTACAGGGTGACTGAACCGGCTCGGATATCGGTTGAAAGGCCGATTACGGCCAAAAAGTGTGTTACATACGCGGTTTTTGCATGGATATTGGCTGAGGCATCTATTTTGTTTAGCGTTTTAATAGTCAATGCCCTTAAGAAACCCGCTAGTCTATAGTCTGGCGGTGAAGGCGAGGAGAGAATGGCAAACAAGGCGCTTTTGGTTGGAATCAACAAATATAAAATTCCGGGCGCTGACCTGAACGGTTGCCTGAATGATGTTGCAAACATAAGGGATATACTCCTGAAATATTTTGGCTTTAGCACAAAAGAGATCAGGGTATTAGCCGATGACAGGGCGACAAAGGCAAATATTCTCAAGCGTTTTGAATGGCTTGTGAATAGCGCAAAGCCAGGCGACAGGCTTGTCTTTCACTTCTCAGGGCATGGCTCGCAGGTGGTTGATAGGGACGGGGATGAGTTAAAGGACAAGATGGATGAAATTATCTGCCCGCATGATATGGATTGGGACGGAATATTTATAACAGACGATGACCTTGGGGGGATATTTTCCGGCCTTGCAAAAGGCGTGAATCTTGAGGTGTTTCTTGATTCATGTCATTCCGGCACAGGCACAAGAGAGATACAGGGTATAAAAAATTTGCCGGTGGAGCTTTCTTTTATGCCCAGGTTTTTGACCCCTCCTATGGATATAGCCTGCAGAATGGATGAGGATATGGAGATAAAGAGATTGCTAAAAGGAGGCAATCCTTTTAAACAGGCGCTTTTTGCAGGATGCAGGGATAACCAGACATCTGCGGACGCTTATATAAATGGGGGATATAACGGCGCATTTACCTATTATCTGTGCAAGCATATGAGGGATGTAAAGGGCGAGGTTAGCAGAGAGGAATTGCTTAAAAGAATAAGGGCGTCTTTAAAATATAATGGGTTTAGCCAGGTGCCGCAATTAGAGTGCCCAAAGGCAGAGCGAGTTAAAAAGGTTCTGGAATAAAAAGAAAAGGGCGAGGTTTTATAAGATGAAACTTAACAGCAGGACTACAGGAAGGCTTCTTAAAACAAAAATTACACAACATGAAGCGCGCATAGGAATTATCGGGCTTGGCTATGTAGGCTTGCCGCTTGTTTTAGAGTTTTCAAAAGCAGGATTCCCTGTGTGCGGATTTGATGTGGATTCAAACAAGGTTCAGTCTCTTCATTCAGGTAAAAGCTATATAAAACACATCTCTGCCGAGAGAATACAAGATATGGTTAATAC
>JAZDIE010000156.1:0-9528 GCA_043805295.1 Pseudomonadota bacterium | reverse complement strand
GGTCTTCTGTCCTACAATACGATCGCCCTGGATGTCCAATATGTCAAAAATTGCCGATCTTATAAAGACGAGGATGGAAATGGATGCAATCGCAAAGATCATGGAAGCCGATCCCTTTTCAGTACATGCAAGCGCCTGAATCAACACCGAAACCACCCCCCATGCAATAGCGATCAAAAAGGTCTTTGATCCTGGTATATCGCTGAGTTTTTGAATGCCGGTTATTTGTTTTATTTTTCCCGGAAAGATCGGCACGTTATAAAGTAAACCACAGGCGCTGATAATCAAAAGTACAATAAACGGCATTGCTCCAAGAGAATAAGCCCCTGCCAAACCTGCCAAACCTGCGCATCCCCCAAAAGTCAAAAGCCATTTTCTGTTTTTTTCGTCAAATCCCGCCCTGTCCGGATCATTGTATTGCATTGCTTCTTTGCCCACAAACCGATTAAGCGTATGCATGGAAAAGACATAGAAGGCCGCTGTCATCGCCGCGACAAGCGAAGGCATAATGCCGATCAGAAACGCACATGCCAGGCTGACAGAACCTGCGGCCAAAAAAATATAGAGATTGCTAAGTATAATCAACCTCAATACCTCGTACAGCGCGCCGCGCATACCTCTTCTGTTTCCACAGACCAGACCTTCAACTGTTCGATATAGCTTGCTGATCACCCAGGTCGGGGTTGATGCGCCAGCGGTTATACCGATCGACCTGCTTGATTGGATAAAAAAAGGATCAAGTTCTGATTCTGATTCAATGTGCAGTGTCCTGGTGCCAGCTTCTTCTGATATCTGTGCAAGTCGCCTTGTATTCCCGCTCTCCTTTCCGCCTATTACAATCATGGCATCTATTTCTTTTGCCATCTCACGGACTTCGTTCTGCCTTTTCCTAGTGGAATCGCAGATGGTATTATATATCTTGCAATCAGGAAAAGAGCGAGACACATCCTCGGCTATTTTGAAAAAAACGCGCTCGTCCTGAGTAGTTTGGGCAACCAGCGCTATATGCTTAGATTTAGACAGTAGGTGTTCAATATTTTGAATCCCTACTGTCTTGCCGTCTATAACAACCCCACGCCCCCCTGAATACCCTAACAAACCCTTTACCTCAGGATGGTCTTCATCCCCCACAATCAGAATATTATAACCAAGATTTGCATATTTCTTTATGATTGTCTGTACCTTGACTACCCTTGGGCATGTTGCGTCAATAACAGAAAAGCCTTTTTGCCTCAAACTGGTCTCTACGTCAGGAGGCACCCCATGCGCCCGAATAAGCACGGTACCAGGCTCCTCGGCTTGAAGATCGTTTACTACAGACACCCCTTTTTCTTCAAGCAACTGAATAATCTGAGGATTATGTATAAGCGGGCCATAGGTATACAACGGCTTTGCCCCTGCATTGGCTGCTTCCAATACCAGCTCAACCGCCCTGCGCACACCCATGCAAAAGCCAGCAGTCTTTGCAAGTCTGATCTTCAAAAATAACCTTTATGACCTGTTTTCTTCGATAATAATTCTGTGGTTTACAAGGGCAAGGGATCTAATTCTGGCGTGGAGCACCTTTTGATCGCCAAAAATGTTAACCATCCTTAGGTTGCCATCCTCTGCTTCAACAGTGTCTACCGCCTCCATGATAAGCTCTTCTTTGCCATTTTGTATCATATATGCGTTTGCTTCACACATTCTCCCCTCTCTTTCATCAGACGTTTAAGCCGTTCCTTAATAAGTAAATCCATAAGGTGCGGAAGTGGAGCCGGCGTTGTACCCACAATCTCTACAGGCTCCTGGGTAAGCGGGAGAAGAAACTTGCGGGCGGCGCATGACGCAATCGCCTCAGCCATCTTTGAGGTTATCTCTCCCATCATAGAATTAGCTAAAACTATCCCGATCGGGCCTATGATAATATCCACGTCAACCACAGTCCTAACTATAGCATTTTCACCCGACGCACCTCTGTTTGCCCGTGCCTTGAGCATTTGAGTAGCGGCTATTGCATTGGTTCCAAGGGCAATGATCTCAATCGACTCTCCAAAGGCATCTTTGAGATGTTTGATAATAACGCTCCCTATCCCTCCACCCTGGCCATCAATAACGCATATACGCATCAACCTTCAGAAACCCCCTTAAGGTATTTTGCAATAGCAGCGTCATAGGAGCTTGTTATCTTGAACACCTTTCGCGCAAGGTAGAACCTGGTTGCAAGGAGTGTAGCGCCTTTGCTTTTTTGCATCTCACTCAGCACCATTTCATAGTCAGCAGGATCAATAACCACTGTGACATCCTTATAGTTTTTTGCAGACGATCTGAGCATTGCAGGTCCGCCTATATCTATCTTTTCGATCGCCTCGAAAAGGGTGCAGCCTGTTCGAGAGATTGCCTTTTCAAATTCATATAGATTTACCACTACAAGGTCTATGGGCATAATTCTGTTGGCCTGCATCTGCTCAACATGAGCTTTTAGATCACGCCGGCCAAGTATCCCGCCATGAATCCTGGGGTGCAAGGTCTTTACCCTGCCATCCAGCATCTCAGGGAAGCCGGTATAGTCAGAAACCTCCTCTGCTTTTATACCTGCATCGCGCAGGGTTTTGGCTGTGCCTCCGGTAGACAATATCTCAACACCTAATTTTTGAAGCTCTCCCGCAAACACAGCAATCCCGTTTTTGTCGGTCACACTTATGATGGCGCGTTCTATCTTTTTCATAGCTATTTAATCCCCCATGTTATTTATGTTTAATATCCCATTCTTTGTTATCATAACAACTTACCATTGACAACCAACAAAACCAGACAATTCTATTTACTCTTGACACCAACAAAACCAGGACAGAAAAATTCTCTCTGCTTGACGCTTTGTTTTGTTTGGGGCATATTACTTGAAACTGAAAAAGGAGAAAAGACGTGCTTCTAACTGATATCTATCCGCTTGAAAATTGGATTGAGCTGGAGAAAAAAATCGTGGATCAATCTGGACTGGACTCCAATGTTTTTGATATCAACGGCATCAGGATATCAGACTATAAGCATTGGGCTAATAACCTATGCCCTGCCATCAAGGCCACTGATAAGGGGCAAAGCTTTATATGCGCAGTAGCCCATATGAATATATCGATATTAACGCGAAGATCCAGACAAGCTGTAATAGGAGAATGTGATGCCGGCTTATTAAAGCTGGTTGTTCCAATCTTTGTTAAAGGCGAATTTTTGGGATCAATAGGCGCCTGTGGAATGCTTGTAGATGATGGCGAGCTAGATCCATTTTTAATCCATAAAACAACTGATATTGATGAAAAAAAAATAGAATATCTTGCGCTTAGCGTCAATAAAATAACCAGCGACAATGTAAACTCAATTACTCAGTTCATCCAGCAAAAAATAAACGAGATAATAAAAGGCCAATTAGGTTAGAGCTAATGCGCAGTTATTTATATTAATGAGGGAGTAGAGGTATTAGAGGCGCTAAGTTGCGCCGCTTCAGCAGCCTTTTTCATATCATCTGAAATCACTTCTGGCATACTTATTTTGAAGCAAGTTCCTTTACCTTTAGTAGAACTCACTTTTATTGATCCGCCGTGTTGCTCTACTATCTGATTAGCGATAAACAAACCAAACCCTGTGCCTTTTGATCCTTTGGAGGAAAAAAACAGGGTGAATATCTTTTCCTGAATTTCCTTATCCATTCCTATTCCATTGTCTTCAACTTTAAAAATAATCCGGCCTGCCTCCCGGCTCACGCTAAATACAACCTTATGGCTATCCTTATCTTTATCTTCTACACAGGCATCAACCGCATTCTCCAACAGATTCACAAACGCAGCGGACAAACGTTGGACCTCTACTTCAAACTCGCCCTTTGACTGATCAAACTCCCGCACAAATTCCACGTTACTTTTCCTGGCCTTTGGTTCAACTATGGAAGCGACTTCTTCAGCAAACTCCTTAACATCGATACATTCCCAGCTTAGGTCTCTGGATTTGGCATAATAGAGCATATCAAGAACAGTCCGTTTTATGTTCTCCACCATCTGCTTCATGACATCGCATGCATCCTTAATCCTTCCAACATCCCCACGCGCAATCCCTGATTCAAGCCGATAAAGCCCGCCATCAAGGGCGGTCAACATCCCTTTTACACCGTGAGACATTGAGGCGATCATCAGACCAAGAGAGGAGAGCCGATCCTGAAGTTTACGAATCTGCGTAATATTGGTAGACATCTCCATGACCTGAATCACCTTTCCGCCAGCATCCCGTATAGGCGCAGTGGTCAAGAGAATATTGTACTGTTCGCCTGATTTAGCGGTCACAACTGTTTCCACCTGATGAGACTCTCCGCCATCAAATGTTTTTATAAGAGGACAATCCTTACAAGGATCTTTTCTATGCTGATACAGCTCATAACATAAACGCCCGACACCTTCTCCAAAATCTTCTTCAAACCGTTTATTGGTCGCAAGGATTTTAAAACTCTTATCCTGTACAGTAATGTAGCACGGCCCCTCGTTAAACAGTTCTTGATACTTTTGCTGCGTGGCGCGTAGTTCGTCCTGCAGACGGCCCACCTCAGTCATATCCACCGAAGTCTCCATCACCAGTTCTACTTCTTTGGCCTTGCTGTAAATGGGAGATGTATAAACAATAACCATTACCTCAGCGCCGCTCAAGGTCTTGACCATCTCTTTGCTTTGTTGCGCTTTCCCAGTCTGGAAGGTCCTTTCCACAGGACAGGCGTCTTTATTAACGTATACCTCCCAACTTCTGGCGCCCTCCTTGACGCCAAGCCGTTCCTTATAAAGGTCATTGGCTGCTACAATTTTTAATTCGTGGTCATGTATGGCTACAAAGCATGGCATATCGTTGAAGTAACTCTTCCCGCCCTCAAAAGAGTTAACTATGTTCTTCATGGCCGACGCCATACCCTCAGCCACCTGACCTGCTGCGATCTGCCTTTCAAGCTCTACAAGATGAGCTGATTTCTCGGCCACCAGCTTCTCAAGGTTCTCGGTATATTCCTTGAGCTGCCTGCGCATAGTAATCTTTTCCCTTATTCTTCTAAGGGACAGCTCCAATATCTCGTCATTAATAGGCTTTGTAATAAAATCCGCTGCCTGAGACCTGAGGCTCTCAATAGCCAATCCCATGTCGCCATGCCCTGTTATCATAATAACCTCTACCTCAGGGTCCTCGGCTTTTATCATTTGAAGAAGCTGTATCCCGTCAACACCTGGCATCTTTATGTCGCTAAGGACAATGCTGGGCTTTTTCTCCTTGAGCTTCTGTATAGCCTCTTCGGCTGTGCCTGCCGTATGAACAATATACCCAAAATCGGCAAGAGAAATCCCAAGAAATCTACGGATATCTTCTTCGTCGTCTACAAGCAGAAGTGTTTCTGGCATGATTAGTCACGATCAGTCTCGCCTCAAAAGCAAGACATCTAAAAAAAACAAGTTCTTTCAGCTATTCGCCTATTGTTGCTTTAACAATAGCAAGAAGCCTTCCCCGGTCAAAAGGCTTGCTGATCACCACCATATCCTTTTTCAGAGCAGGCGGTCTGCTGCCTACCCCACTGATAACAATAACCGGAATGTCCCGAAGATCATCTTCTTTTCTCAACTTTGCATAAAATCTGGTGCCATCCCTTTCAGGCATATCCATATCGAGTGTAATCAGATCAGGCTTGGCGGTTTTTGCAAGCTCCAACCCTTGAAGCCCGTCATATGCAAGACAAGTCTCATATCCATTGTCCTTGAACAGTATATCTAAATATTCAACAACCTTCTGATCATCATCAATAACCAGTATTTTCTTCGGCATATCACACTCTCCAAGCTTTTGAGGTTAAGATAGCCTTCTTGTTTAAACAAAAAGGGCTATACTTTTTTATCCTATCATATCCTTTACAAGTTTCAAGAGCTTTTCACGATCAAACGGCTTGTGCACAACCGCATCTGCCTTGGGAACCACATACTTGGCATCCGCCACACCGCTGATTACAATAACCGGAATATTTTTAAATGTTTTATCTCCCGACAATTCGCGAAAAAACTTAGGCCCCATTTCGTCCGGCATCTCAATGTCTAAGGTTACTAAATCCGGTCTCTCCCTTTTTACAATCTCCATGGCGCCATTTCCATCAGGCGATGAACAAACCTCATAGCTATTGTCCTGAAACAACTCGGTCAGGTATGTTACAATATTAGGGTCATCATCAATCACCATAATTTTTTTTGCCATATAATAATCTCCTTTTATTACCGCCTTTAACGGCGCAGATGGACTTTTTCTTAAGCCGTCATCTATACTTTGTCTGTACGATTCACACTTACAACAGGGCAGATCGCACGCAAGACAACCTGTTCCACAGTGCTTCCCAGCCGGGCCTTTTCAGGATCCAGCTCATTTGTATGATGTGCCATAACAATCAGGTCAGCCTGTTTTTCCCTGGCAAACTTCACAATCTCGACATGCGGTATCCCTTCCCACACATCAATATTATAATTATTGAAGTCTTTAATGTTGGACATATATCGACCTCGTATCTTCTGCCTTGCTTCTCTTATGCCATCATCTATCTGTTCCTGATCCATAACCTTACCGGCATGAACAGCGCTTATATCAAAAACATGGAAGAGGTGAAGCTCGCAATTAAGCGCTTTTGCAAGTTTATAAGCAAAAAGAAACGCTGCTTCCGCTGCCTTGGAAAAATCAGTCCCAAATATTATATTAGAAAAACCGCCCCAGTATGATCCGGCTGGACGGTTTATAAACAGAACAGGGCAACGGGCCGCCTTGGCCACTTTTTGGGATGTGCTTCCCATAATCCCCTTTTTGTAAAGCGCCTCTTCTTCCCCTTTTTCATGCGCGCTGGCACCCATTACTATAATATCAACGTCTTCACTGCGCGCTATTCGGAGTATCTCCCTATGGGGATAGCCGACAAGAATTTCCAATCGGAAATCACTGCACTGCGCAAGCTGTTTGGCGTATATATTTTTTAACTCCTCCTGAACCCACTGGAGATACTCGTTGTCACAAGCCACCTGTTCACCTGTCCGCAAGTCTGTTACATACTGACCGCCAAAACCGCGCGATGGCGTGCCAAGCACATGCAAAAGGATAATCTGCGCATTGTACCGTTTGGCAAGGTCAAAGGCTGTCCGTGCCGCGTGATCACATGCTGGCGACGCTGATGTGGCGAATAGAATTTTTTTAAACATAATACCCTCTTCCCTTCATGACATAGAAATTTTTACTATTCATCCTTGGGTTTAAGATGCTCTGGTATCACAAGCATTTTTAATACAAGCGGTTTTAAAAAGCTCCATTTGATTCCAATCTTGTACTCCTCTTCCAAATCGCGAATTGCGTCCCAGCAGTTATGGCAAGGCGCAAGCACTAGTTTGCAGCCAGTGGCGAGTATCTGATCCCTTTTTACCTTAAAACCAATGTTCCGCTGTTTTCTATAAAGTCCAATGCCGTTTAATCCTCCCCCTCCGCCACAACAAAAGTTATGCTCCTTGTTCGGCGCCATATCTACAAAATACCCGTCTTCCACGATATAGCTTATAATCTCGCGAACAGCATCTCGTATACCATGGTTCCTTACATAATTGCACGAATCCTGTAGAGTAACCGGCTCCTTTATCTTTTTTGCAGGGTCTATCGTGAGTTTTCCTGTCCTAAGCGCCTCAGCCAACCACTCCACATAGTGAATATATTCAACAGGCGGCATGCCGTCTTTCCTGCCAGCCCAGTATGGCCCCTCAACAACAGTGCCCCTGTGCGCGTGGCCGCATTCGGTGCCTATTACCCGCTTGGGCTTTAGCCTCTCTATGGCATCGTATACCTCCTGAACCTGTAGCTTGCACCCCTCCCAGTCTCCTGCAAACATTGTCAGGCTTGTCTGCTCCCATCCCTTGCTGGGTACTGTCCAATTTTCGCCTGCGAGATGAAAGAGAATAGCAGCCTCAGCCAAATCATCAGGATAATGCTTAACCTCTCGGGCGTTTATAGTATACATTATGTCCGCGCCTTGTTTATCAATCGGGATTTCAAGCCCAGGCCATTCCTCCTCGTTCTCCTCGGTCATCCAGGCGCATGTCTCCAACCATTCCTCGTTGGGAACATCCATTTGCGCCCTGTATACCCGATGCATGCCAGAGCCTATCTTCATCTCCCAAGGCACAAATCCTTGAGAAAAAAGAAGCCCCCTCAAGTAACCGAACATAACGCCCATATCAATCCCATGCGGGCAGTAAAGGCCGCAACGGTTACAGCACGTGCATTTCCCCCATGCAGTATCCATGGCCATACGCATAAACTCGTTGTCCACATCCCCTTTTCGCTTTACTATTCTACCAAGGGTCGATTGAATCTTATAGGCAGGCACCTGTTTAGGGTCTCTGTTATTTGCAAGATAATAAAGACAGGAATCCGCGCATAAGCCGCAATGCGCGCATATCTCAAGCCAAGTCCTTATGCGGGACTTGCAGGTCTTCTGTAGGGCTGCGCTCAAGGCAGCCTTATCGACATCCAGGCGCTTCATCTCCTCATAGTATTTTGCTCCACCCGTATCGCCAAGCAAGACTTTCAGCTCTTCTTCAGTATTAACCGGTTTCCTATTACATAGTGTTCCTTGAGGCATATATTACAACTCCTTTACCACGCCATTCCCTTGCCTTTCATCCCGCCGCGTTTAATCCCAAAGTCCATGCCAAGCTGACCTCTGGACATAAAGAAAAGAACAATGTGGGAAAGTTTTGTAAAAGGAATGGCCAACAGCATAACATGCCCACAGAATATATGGGCCAACAGCCAAAAATCATAATCTCCCACATGATACCTGGCAAGCAATCCCGTAACAAAAGGGGCTACAGATATAAGAAGAAGCAGATAGTCATATTGGGTTGTGAGTATTCTCACCTCAGGAAAGGCAATCCTTCTCAATACAAGAAATATAGCAGAAACAATTACCGCCCACGAAAGCGCGTCTGCTACAAAAGAGGAAATAACAGGAAGGCTGATTCCAAGGCGCTCATTTAATATAATATTGTGAGCTAAGAGAAAGATCGGAGTTACTACCAGGCCGATATGAAAGGTAAAGACAAGCACTGTCATCCCTGGTTTTGTCCTCCAGCTTCTATTCCCAAAAGGGAGTAAAAAAAATATAATAGAGCGAAACGCGCCCTTTATTCCATAGCTGAAATGCTCAGTATAAGCGACCCTGTCAAGCTGCCAGTTGAGACCTTTAATATAAAGCACAACTCGAGCCGTCAATACGACCACCAGAACACTGAATGTAACCCATAACATTGGACCAGTTAAAAATTCGTACATCTCTTCTCCCCTGTTTTTCGATGGCTTTGTAAAAAGCTCCATATGCAAGGCGTACGATTCGAGAAAGGGCGAGGCGTACTTCCTGTACGGTGAGACCTTGCTCGAAGAAGTGCAACGAAGCAGATGGACTTTTTACAAAGCCATTATATGTGTGGGTTCTTCTCCCTGCCTACAAGAAAAAGCCAAAAT
>JAZDIE010000155.1:0-4485 GCA_043805295.1 Pseudomonadota bacterium | reverse complement strand
CGTTCTCCTTTTCCATTATTGGATTTCTTTGTCGAAACCCATAATATCGGATTTGAAGACGGGGTGCTCTTTTTTCTTTAACCGCTTAGCTGTTCAGACTCCAATTTCTTGAAATTCACCCACAGATTCTGCGGATGAACCATTTTTACTTACTTGCTAAGGGTCAAGACGATCGCCTATCCTATACCATGTGCTCTTTCCTCTTCCATTCTTGCTCAGATAGTCGTTGGCAACCAGTTCACGCAATCTAATCTTTATCGTATTCCTATTGGCATTCGTTATTGACTCAATATCGGATATTGTTGCTTGACCGTGTTCTTTGATGATCTCCAATATTTGGCTTGAAAGCGCTGGCAGCTTTATCCTCTTATGCTCCCGCTCAATCTTTTGAACAAGATTGTCCTTTTGCTTTCTCAGACAATTAAGAAAAAACAGGAGCCAGATTTCAAGCCCCGAATCATCGGTATCAAGCGTGCGTTGAGCCTTTCTTAACGTCAGATAATAGTTGTCCTTGTTCTGTTCGATAATGCTTTCGAGCGAACTGTAGGGAACATAGGCATACCCGTTTTGCAGCAAAAGCAGCGTCGTCAGTATTCTGGAAAGTCTGCCGTTGCCGTCTTGAAAAGGATGCACTGCCAGAAAATGGACAACAAAGACAGCTATGATCAATAGCGGGTGCAGTTCTTTTGCTTCGAGGTTATGCGTAGTCCATTTTAGCAAGGCATCTATTTTCATTGGCGTCTCAAACGGAGAGGCTGTCTCAAAAACGACCCCCAGGCTCTTGCCGTTATGATCAAAAGCTTCGACATGGTTTGGGAGCTTTTTGTATTCCCCTCTGTGGCGAACATCTTTTGAACTGTGTTTTAGGAGAATACTGTGCAACTGCTTGATGTGATTCTCTGTAACAGGTATCTCCTGAAATGACTCAAATACCAGATTCATGGTCTCGGCATAGCCGGCCACCTCTTCTTCATCGCGTGACTTTAAGGATGTGGCATCAAGTCCGGAAAGAATCTGTTCCACTTCCCGATCTGTCAACTTGACACCTTCAATCCGGGTTGACGAACCTACTGATTCGATTGTTGCGATTCTCTTTAATGCGGTTAGCCGATCAGTGGCCAAGTTGTTCAATGCCTTCCATGCTCCTTTGAACTCATCAACTTCCGCAACTAAGCGTAAAATCTCTTTTGTAATATTTATGCGTGGTTCCTTCATGGCTTTATCTCAAATACCCACAAACACACCCGAATATACCCATAAAATTTGCGTGATATCAATCGGCGTGTTACTGGAAAAAATGTTTTACACATTTCCTTATTCTTATCTCACCCTGAATATTTTTATAGGTTCGGAAAACCCTTTTATGATCATAGGCGGCAGGGGATCAAGCTGTACGGCTTCTTTTATCTTGTTATAGGTTTTCTCGCTGACTAAGATATCCCCTTTGGGCGCAAGCTTTTCCAATCGTGCCGCAATATTCACTGCTGTGCCAAGCGCAGTGTACTCCTTTTTTCTGGCTGATCCAAATACGCCGGTCATTACCTCTCCAGTGCATATGCCGATGCCTATTCCAATCTCTATGCCTGATCCGGCTAAAAACAGATTGTTTTGTTCGATCATTTTTTTTTGCATTTCAATTGCGGAGTTTACGGCGCGCACAGGGTCGTCTTCCCCTACAACAGGCGCGCCGTATATGACCATGATGCTATCCCCTATGTGTTTATCTATGGTGCCGTTATGCTGAAAAGCGATCTCGCCTATGGTCGTGAAGTAGCGCTCGTTTAAGTATTGCGCGAGCAGATCAGGAGGGATGGTTTGCGAAAGCCGGGTAAAGTTGCGAATATCGGCAAAGAGTATGGTCGCCTCCTGTCTTGTTGGTTGAAGTGGGTTATGGATATCTTTGAGTTGACTGTATACTGTTTCAGGGACGAACTGCTTTAGCCTTTTTTTGAGTATAATCTCCCGAATTTTTAGGCGTAGCTCTATATTGTCAAACGGCTTTGTCAGAAACCCGTCAATTCCTTCGTTTGTCGCCTGTATAGCAGAGTCCAGAGTGGCGTAGCCGGTAAGCAACACACGGGCTATCTCAGGATTAGTCTTTCCAATATGGCATAGCGTGGACATGCCGTCTCTGCCTGGCATTTTGTAGTCCGAGATTGCTATTTCTATCTTCGGACTGTTATGTTTGAGTATGTCTATTCCTTCATCACCATTACTCGCAAGAAAAAGCTCGTAACCCTCGTTTTTAAGCGCCCTCATTATAGAACGCCGAACTCCTTCTTCATCGTCAATAAAGAGTAAGCCATTCAACAGCGCACCTCCTTTTTACGAGTTTATCAACAAGTTAATGGATTTGTAAAAAGCTCCAGGTGCAAGGCGCGCGAGTTGGGGAAAGACGAGGCGCACTTCCTGTACGTTGAGTCCTTCCACAACGAAGCGCAACGCAGCAGATGGACTTTTTACAAATCCATCATCACACTATTCGAGTTTGTGCAACACCATGCCTGTAACAACCTTTGGATAAAAATACGTGGACTTTCTCGGCATAACCAGGTTGGCGTTTGATGTTTGTTGCACCTGCTCTACCTTGGTAGGGTTTAAGATAAAGGCCATTGATCCATTTTTGTCGCGCACATAAGCAATGGCGTCTTTGTCGTTGCTGATGTATTTTATGCTTTTTTCATCGTCCAGATACTCCTCGGTAAGTCCAAGAATTTTTTTCAGGACAATCTGTGTCAGAATAGTTACATCAAGCCTTTTTAATAATGTGTGGATAGTATCACAAAAGGCTTCATTCATAATTTCCGGCTTTAGGCTGAGCACGTAGAACGCCTCTTTTGTTTTCATGAATACCCCGATTGCGTTCCTGACTTTACCTTGCGTGCGTAAGCGTTCAAGGAATATCCGATCCCCTGAACTATTTTCTATAGTTTCAATATCAAAATAATTAGATGCCTTGTCAAAAAATGTGTCCATATCTTCATTTGCCAGGCCATGCAGCACTCTATGTGTGGGGAGCACTGTCAATCCTGGATCGTGCATGCTGCTCAAGTACATCATTACATAACGGCATAAGGCATTTTCTGGCAGGTTAGGCTTTTCATTCAAACACTTATCCCTGTATCTGAGCGCGGTTTCATATCTATGGTGTCCGTCAGCGATATATAGCGGCTTAGACAAGAATATGTCCCTGATAGCATTGATAACGTCTTCTTCAGCCACTCTCCATAGCCTGTGAAAAACACCGTCAGAGTCCTGAAAGTTTATGTCAGGAGATTTTCCAGAAATATAGTCGTGGCATAATTCATTTACCAAAAGGCCAGGGTCTGAATAGAGGGAAAATATCTGGCTGAAGTTTGCCTTAGCCGCCTCTATAAGCCGGAACCGCACTGACTTTGTGGCTGAAAATGTCCGTTCATGCGGCAGGATTTCCCCCTTTGTAAAATCTTCAAGCCTTACAAGTGCGATCAGCCCGCAGCGTGTCATGCTTTTTCCGTCAACAATGTAGTCCATCTCTGTAAAGTAAAAAGACGGGACTTTGTCTTGCAACAAGACCTTTTCTTCCTGCCATGCGCAAAAATACTCCGCTGATCTTGTTTGCCAGCAATCCCCCTGTGTGTCTGATGCCTGACTTTTTCCAAGGATCAGCCTGATGATATTATTTGGATGTGCCTCATAAAAGGCGTCCTGTTTTTCAGGGGAAATGACATCATAAGGCGGGGTGGCGACGTCTTTAAGGAGCGGTATTTTTTCCGGGTTATATAAAAGTCCGTTAAACGCCATCAGTTGAGCCATGTTTAGTTCCTTTCGTGATAATTACCATGAAAATACCATTTATTCTCACAAAGGCACAGAGATCACTAAGATTTTATTTGATTTTTGCTTTGTGTTCTTTGTGTCTCTGTGAGAAACATTCTTCAGTCTATTCACCTGAATAATTCCTTTCGTGATAGATTTTTGCTTGATGAAAGAACGCCTCGATACGGGTCTTGGCGTTGGTTTCTTTTTGGCCGTCGTACATGGCATTAAGTATGGGGATCCCTTTGTAAGGTTTGAGTGCTTCCCTTATAAGCGGAACAAGCGAATTGCCCAGCATACAATTGAGCACGTAGATATTGCCTATTCCGCTTGCGCCATGTCCGGCAAAGTTTTGCACCCTTGCGATAAATGTCGCAAGTATAGGGTCAATGTCATAGTGGAGGATTGGTTTTGTTTTTTCAATAATGGTTTTTGATCTAAGCATTTGGAACGGTTTAAGATTTTCAGGAAGCAGCGCCTCCAGCCGATTGATCCATAACCTGATCCAGTAGTTGCGTATGAAGTAATAACAAGCGCGGCGCATTTTTTTTTCAGTCAAATGATATCTGGAATAATAGTGTTCAGAAAAAAAACTGAGGCAGTTTGGGACAGTAAGTCCATGAATTTTCACCTCTGCGCCAAGTGATTCAAGGGTGCGGATAAGATCTTTATTTACCCATGAATTAA
>JAZDIE010000154.1:0-4814 GCA_043805295.1 Pseudomonadota bacterium | reverse complement strand
TGAACCACCTTCAAAAGCGCTGCTCATACTTCCAGAAACATCCACAACAAACATGATATTAGGAACCGTCCCTTCACTCTGGCCTGGTGGAAGTAAAAAATAGTTATGCGACGCGGGCGCCCCTGCCGGAGGCGCGCTAATGTGATGTCCAAACGCCTGGGAATATAAAGAACACCCTATTGCTACTACAAAAACTGCTACTACAAAAAACATATATCCCTTTTTCATTTTCCTTCTCCCTTCTATTGACGGTGTGATATCAAATGTAGTGCGCTCATATATTCTGTATGACTTTAGCTGTTTGAAAAATTATTTTTAAATCTCTCCCTGTTTCGTTAATTAATCCCCTCTAACAAGAGGGGTGGCTGCGAAGCAGACGGGGTGTGTTCAAAAACAGCGCGCTATCCGAAAAGTCTTGATGGGACAATTATTAACACACCCCGGCCTCTACGAGGCCACCCCTCTTGTTAGAGGGGATTCAAAACAATCGGGTGCCCAAAATGTACAACACCCAATTTCAAACAACTAAAGTGTTACAATAAGCTAAGGGGATAATATGCAATGCCAATGCCAGCACAGATATCAAATTAAAGCAAGAAGAAAAGTCCATCTTTATCAGATGGTTATTGATAAGATAAAAAATTGTTTTTGAGGTATACTTTTAGTTTTTTTCATAGAACATCGAAAGAAAATTAATATACATAGCGTCAGAAGCCAGATCGCGGCGTTGCTTCTTGGCTCGTCGCTGCAACGTACAGGAAGTACGCCTCGCTCCTCGCCTGCGTCGCGCCTTGCGCTATGTCTTATGACGCTATGTATAGCAAGATTAACGTATGGAAGAAAAGACCTCGTTTAGCGTTTTTTTAAGTTCTTCCATACGGTATGGCTTAGAAATCATGCCGCTAAAACCATGTTCCCTGTAATTTGCCATTATTGGATCATTTGAATAGCCGCTGGATACAATAGCCTTGATCTGAGGGTCTATTTTTCTAAGCTTTTCAACAGCCTCCATGCCGCCCATTCCGCCAGGCACGGTAAGATCCATTATTATAAAATTAAATGGCTTGTCTGTATCTAACGCCTGTCGGTAAACATCTATAGCAACCGCGCCGTCTTTAACCCCAATGGCCGCATATCCTATGTTTTCAAGCATAGCGACCGCTACATCCCTGACATTCTCGTCATCATCCATAACAAGCGCCTTTCCCGTGTTGGGAAATAAGGCTTTTTCTGCTCCGGCTTTTTGAGGCACCTGCTTATCAGAAGCAGGGAGATAAATAATTACTGCTGTCCCCTTGGGCATATGTGAATCTACCATGATATAGCCGTGATGTCTTTTTATGATAGAATAGGTTATTGCAAGGCCAAGTCCGCTCCCACGCTTCTTGGTTGAAAAATAAGGATCAAATATCTTTTCCTGGTATTCTCTGGGAATCCCTACCCCCTGGTCCTTGATGGAAATCCTGACATATCTTCCATCTGGCAAGTGTAGCATATTTTTTTCTATACCGCTTGAGATTAGGATGTTTTCAGCGGCCACCTTGATGGTTCCGCCTTCAGGCATAGCCTCCTGCGCGTTGACAATCAAATTATTAATAACCTGATTGATCTGACCTTCATCCATATCAACCGGCCACAAATCCTTTGCTATAACAAATTCACTTCGAACATTTCCGCCTCTAAGCATAAAACCAACTGATTCAACGAGCAGTTCTCCTATGGAACCGGTAATTACCACTGGCTCTCCGCCTTTAGAAAAGGTTAATAATTGATGAGTAAGGTCTCTGGCGCGCATGCACGCCTTTTCCGCCTCAGCCAACCGCAACAATACATTGTCATGGGAATAGGCAGACATCTTAGCAACTGCTATGTTACCCAATATGGCTGTAAGAATATTATTAAAATCATGAGCAATCCCGCCTGCCAGCACACCGATAGACTCAAGCTTATGTATCTTTAATAGCTCTCTTTCTATACGCCTCTGTTCAGTGACATCTCGAATAATCCCCTGGTATCCAATAATATTATTGTCACGATCGCGGCGTAATGTCGCAGTCAGCAAGCAATCTATTGGCGTGTTGTTTTTTTTGCGAAATTGTATTTCGTAATCCCTTACAAAACCTTGTTCTTCAATAGTCTTCTGATATCTGACGCGATTCTCAGGGAACATATAAACCTTCTGAACCAGCATGCCAATCAACTCATCTTTGGTATATTCAAAAAGTTCCACTGCTGCTTTATTTACGTCTACAAACTCCCCATTGCGCGTAGTAATATATATAGCGTCTCTGGATTCCTCAAACAACGAGCGATACTTTTCTTCGCTCTGTCTAAGCGCCTCATCAGCAAGCTTATATTGCGTAAAATCCTTAAAATTCTCTACCATTGCGATCAAACGGCCATCTGGAACACGAAGAGCAGTCGCGGTTATAAGGCAAGGAGCTATCCCCCCGTCATCCCGTATCTTGTCAGCTTCGTAAGAAACACTCTCTTCACCTTTTATTATACGGACAAGCGGGCATTCTGACGTGTGACACTGCGGCCCAGGGAAGACCTCGTAGCACTTCTTACCGATAACCGAGTCAGTTGTTTTTCCGGAAAGGTTTGCAAATGTCTCGCTAATTCTAACCACATTGCCTTCAGGGTCTATAACCCACATGCCGTCACCTGAGGTTAGAAATATCTGGTCTAGTTCTGCGAGCGCCATACAGACCTTATGCTCCGCATTCACAATACGTTTGATAAAGCGATGAGTATATGCACCGCAAACAGCAAAAAGGCCGACCACGATGATACGCATCCAAATCTCATGCATATCCGGCGTAAACAACTGCTTAAACAATGATATGTTATTGAATACGTAGACATGGACAAGCGACTCGATAAACCAGAAAAGAAGGCTGGATAAGGCAGCGCACATTACTACCTTCCAGGCGCTATACTCCGGAATATAGTCATTGCTTTTTTTGATCATGAGGATACCATAGATAAGTTCGCAAAAAGTTGGGGCGAGAGCTATTCTGGGTGCTTTGGATCAGATTCCTGAGATGAACAGACACTCTCTCCGCTAAAGACATGAGCATGAATACTATCCAGGACGCCATTTATAAAAGCGCCTGATTCTTCTGTTCCGTATCGTTTGCCGAGGTCTATTGCCTCGTTTATCGAAACCTTATATGGAATATCTTTGCAGTACAACAACTCAAATACAGCTATGCGCAAGATATTCCTGTCAACTATCGACATGCGATAGAGTTTCCAGTGACTTGAAAAATGGCTTATATGGCCATCTATCTCATCGGAATGTTTTATCACCCCATGAACAATACAATCAAAAAAAGGAATGGCCTTTTTAGACACCTCAAAATGACTGACAAAGGCTTCTATCTGCTCAGCAGAATGGCCTTCATGAAAATCAAGCTGAAACAATGCCTGCAATGCCAATTCTCTGGCGCGACGTCGAATACCCATAGTACATTATTAACCCAGCGCTTCAATAAGACTCGCCATCTCCATTGCAGCCATTGCAGCGTCCCATCCCTTATTGCCAGCCTTTAAACCAGCTCGTTCTATCGCTTGTTCCAGGGTGTCGGCAGTGATCAGGCCAAAAATAATCGGCACGCCTGTCTCAAACGACGCATGCGCAATACCCTTGGCTGCCTCTGCGCTAACATATTCAAAATGCGGGGTAGCCCCCCGGATAATCGCTCCAAGACAAATTACAGCGTGATACGCCCCTTTTGCAGCCACTTTTTTTGCGATTAAAGGAAGCTCAAACGCGCCTGGAACCTTGACAATCGTGATCTCATCAGGATTCACACCACCGCTCCTTGTAAGCGCGTCCACAGCGCCGTCAACCAGACGATCGCCTATAAAGTTATTAAACCTGCTTACCACCAGACAAAACTGTTTGCCTGCGGCAGATATCTGGCCTTCGTATACTTTTGGCATAACACCTCCTCAAGTTAAGCGCCTAAAGTTATTTAAAATAGTCATTGCCAGACTTGATCGGGCAAACCAGGTATTAATCAATATTCTGGATCGTCCGATCAAGTCGGACGACGACTAATCTTCCTTGATCTTGAACCAAATTAAAAGTTTTCGTTCAGACACTATTTAGGTTATTAGGCTGAAGGTTGTTCAAAGCCTAATAGCCTTCAGTCTTCAGCCTAACAACCTTCTTAATTTAGCGTAAGCATGTGCCCCATCTTAACCTTTTTACATCTGAGATATTCTCTGTTATGTTCGTTGGGAGAGGTCTCAATAGGCACCTGTTCCGCTATGCTAAGCCCGTACCCCTCAAGACCGACTATCTTTCTCGGATTATTGGTCATCAGGCGCATCTTGCGCACGCCCAAATCAACAAGTATCTGTGCGCCTATTCCATAATTCCTTAGATCAGACTTGAATCCAAGGGACTCGTTTGCCTCTACTGTATCCTCACCCTGATCTTGCAAGGCATAAGCCTTAATCTTGTTTATAAGCCCAATACCCCGACCTTCCTGCCGGACATATAACAGCACACCTCTACCCTCATCATGAATTGTTTTCATCGCAGCTTTAAGCTGTTCCGCAATCGCACCGCGCTGATCCAAAGACATCTCCTGTCAGGCATTCGGAATGAACCCGCACCAGCACAGACTCTTCCGGATCCATTTCTCCCTTTACAAGGGCTATATGAAGATAATCATTTGTTCATCGTGTCGCTTCCGCCAAACTTCCTACGGGTTTTGCTGGCGAATTTCAGGTAGTTGTCTATGAGAACGATGCTGATGATTATCTTCATATAGCCCTTGTAAAGGGAGAAATGGATC
>JAZDIE010000153.1:0-6861 GCA_043805295.1 Pseudomonadota bacterium | reverse complement strand
GGAATAGCGCTCTTTGCAGGTCGCATTTACTCTTTTCCGAAGACGACCTTTCCATCAACTATAGTAAGGATCGCTTTTCCCTGAAGATTCCAGCCATGAAACAAAGAGTTGCGGGACCTTGACTGGAAAGATCCTGCGTCTACAATAAACGATGCGTCAGGATCTATTATTGTGATATCTGCGGCCGCTCCTTCTGAGATCCGTCCGCCTGAAATTCCGAGTATTTTAGCCGGGTTTGTAGACATTTTTGCTATGAGGCTCAAGGGGGAGAGAATTTTGTCTTTGACGAGTTTTAGAGATAGTGAGAGCGAGGTCTCCAGCCCTACAATCCCGGATGCCGCTCTGTCAAACTCCACATCTTTTTCAAGCGCGCTGTGAGGGGCGTGGTCAGAGGCTATTACATCAATGGTTCCATCCTGTAATGCGGAAAGGATTGCCTCTATATCTGATTTTTCACGGAGAGGTGGGTTTATTTTTGCGTTAGTATTATACCCTGCCACCGCTTCTTCGGTAAGCATAAAATAGTGCGGCGCTGTTTCAGCAGTGACAGACAAACCCCTTGCTTTTGCTTCACGCAATAAACGGACTGATTCTTTAGCGCTTACGTGTGCAATGTGCAGCCGACCTTTGGTTAATTCCGCAAGCAATATGTCACGCGCCACCATGACCGCCTCTGCGGCGTTAGGAATTCCACGCAACCCAAGCCGCATAGAGACAGCGCCTTCATTCATTACGCCTGACCCTGACAACTTGGTTTCTTCTGCATGTGAGATAACAGGGAGGTTGAACTGTTTTGCGTATTCCAGAGCGCGACGCATCAATTGCGGATTAGAGACAGGACGTCCATCGTCTGTGACAGCTACAGCGCCTGCGGCCATAAGTTCTCCGAATTCAGAAAGTTCTTCACCATTTAGCCCTTTGCTAATCGCCGCTATAGGATAGACCTTAACGCTGGCTGTGTCATGCGCTTTTCTAAGAATAAACTCTGTGACAGATTGATTATCATTGACCGGATAGGTATTCGGCATGCAGCAGATAGCGGTAAATCCTCCGGCTGCCGCGGCGCGGCTGCCGGTCTCGATAGTTTCTTTATATTCATGCCCTGGCTCGCGCAGATGTACATGCATGTCTATCAAACCTGGCGTGACCCATTTCCCTGTAGCGTCAATTATAGTGGATGACAGGCCATCGTCCGTCGTCCATCGTCCATCGTCTAAGGACCCCCTGATTTGGGTGATAATCCCATCCTCTATAAGTAGATCAAGGAGCTTATCCGTATTAGAGCATGGGTCAATTACTCTTCCGCCTTTAATGATCAGACGCACGATATGAGCCTCCGATTAAGAGATAAAGCAAGGCCATCCGGATCGCAACGCCGTTTTCAACCTGGCTTAGGATTACTGATCTGGGTGAGTCAGCTATTTCAGGTGATATCTCAACCCCACGATTTATAGGCCCGGGGTGCATGATCATGACATCCGGCTTTGCGTAAGAGAGGGCTTTTGAGTCGAGGCAGAAAAAGCGGGCGTACTCCCTGTCGCTAGGGTAGAGAAAGTCAGATATCCGTTCTTTCTGTATTCTCAAGGCCATGACAATATCGGCATTTAGAAGGGCATCTTTCATGTTGTATGTCACCCTGACCGGCATGGTTTGAATAGCAAGAGGAATCATTGTGGGTGGGCCGGAAACAGTAACGTTTGCCCCCATCTTATTGAAAGCCAGAATATTGGATCGGGCGACTCGACTATGCGCGATATCACCTATTATGACGATCTCAAGCCCTTCGAGAGTTCTTTTTTTCTCTCTTACAGTCATAAGGTCAAGAAGCGCCTGGGTGGGATGGCTATGTGCGCCGTCTCCTGCGTTTATGACGCATGGATGTATTCGCTGGGCGATCAGGTGAGGGGATCCGGATGATTGGTGCCTGATTACTATAACGTCCGGATTCATAGCCTCAAGGTTTTTAGCAGTGTCGATCAATGATTCGCCTTTCACCATGCTGCTGCCGGATGCTGATACGCTGACCGTGTCTGCGCTCAAGCGCTTTGCGGCGATCTCAAAGGATGTCCTTGTGCGGGTGCTGGGTTCGTGAAAAAAGTGTACAATAGTTTTCCCGCGAAGGGCAGGCACTTTTTTGATATCGCGGGTTGATATCTCTTTCATTGATTCCGCAGTGTCGAGTATAAAATTAATCTCCTCGCATGACAGGTCTTCGATATCAAGGATGTCTTTTCTCTTAAATTCCATAAACTTATTTTACCATGTGTCCTATACGACCCCATCTTACCCTGAACCTATCGCTATTCCATGACCAATATATGATAAAAGCCTTCCCTTTTACACGGGTTAAATCCACAAATCCCCAAAATCGGCTGTCAGAACTCTGGTCTCGATTGTCGCCCATGACAAATAAATTATGACTTGGCACTGTCACCGGACCAAAGTTATCCCTTGGAGCTATGAACGCCGGAAGGATTTGCATATCAGAGTAGACACCATGCCCGTCGTCAAACGCCTTTCCGTTAAGCGTGATTTTTTTGTCCCTGATTTCTATAGTATCGCCAGGCAAGCCTACCACACGTTTTATGTAGTCTTTATCAGGGTCTTTGGGGTATTCGAATACTATTATGTCTCCTCGTTGTGGAGACTTGCCAGAAAAAACCTTAGTATTTGTGAGAGGTATTTTGATGCCGTATATAAACTTGTTCACCAAAATATGATCGCCTATATCAAGCGTCGGCTGCATTGATCCTGAAGGTATTTTAAATGCCTGTACTATGAATGTACGGATGACCAAGGCCAGCAGGACAGCGATAATTATGGCCTCGGCATATTCCCGCAGCGCGCTTTTGCCCTGGATTTCTTTAACCTGAACAGATTCTCTTGTTTTTGACAATTACTTCCCCTTTCAATGTTCTACGGAACATGTGTTTTCGTGGTCTGTCGTCAGTGGTCTGTTTGTTCAAACCGTGCTGCTATATACCCCTCAGACTTCAACATTTCAAGTATATATTGACGCAATTCAACTGTAAGCTTTTTAGAAAATTCCGTTGGGCATAATTCGACTAGCGCCTCAGGGAAGATATCCCGTAATCTAAATTGCGTAAATCCATTTTTTTTTATCCATGCCTCACAACGCTCTATGCGCTTGATCCGACTGATATCTATCCGTGTTCCGTATGGAATGCGTGTGGCCGTGCACGTTTGAGACGGCTTGTCCCAGTTGGATAAGCCAACTTCCCTGCAAGTATTTGTTATATCCTGTTTGGTAAACCCCAGTTCCCTTAGCGGTTTGGATATCCCAAGCTCCACCAACGCCTTGTATCCGGGCCGTTCATCTACATCGTCTTCTGCGTTTGTGCCGTCTACCAGGATAGCGCTATCCCACGTTTTGGCGGCAAAAAGACGTAAATAAGTATAAAGTTCTTTCTTGCAGTAAAAACATCTGTTTGGTGAATTATTATTGAACAAAGGGTTTTGCATAGGGTCAAAGGGCAATTCCATCCATTGTATGCCGATCTCTCTTGCTATTGATCTGGCGTTTTCTGTTTCAAGTTTCGCAAAAGTTGGACCTGATGCAGTAATAGCGATTGCTTGTTCTCCTACCGTATCATACGCTATTTTTGCAAGCAAGGAACTGTCAACTCCGCCTGAAAACGCGATCAAGGCAGGCTTGTTCTCATAGAAAAACGACTTGAGACGTTTGATTTTTTGCGCGATCATCAACCATTGGGGAGCAACTGCTGCGGTTCTGTTAATAAAAAATTTCCACTTTGTATCCATGTTTTGAGCAGTTCCGAGATCTGGCGCGCCTTGAGAACACTAGATAGCGGCGCTGTTGGGACATCTTTTCCGTTGAGTTGAACTATACCGCTTTTAAGTTGGGCATAGCTGACAGTTCCGCATATACGATTCGGATTTTCAGGGTTCCCGAAGTCGATTATATTTGTAGAAATTTCTTCATCTGATATGGCGGTATATCTTAGGATATCTTCATTCAGGATAGGGATAGGAACGCCGATTCCAACTGCAATAGAGCAACCGTATCCTTGAAGGCTTACGCCTACCAGCCATTCAGGTTGCATGTTTTTTAAGTCTCCCATCAACCAGAGTGTTCCACCAGGACCAATAGGTATGCCTTGAGGATTTCTCCTGGCATTTGGGTTATGCTGGGTTCCGTTCCATACAACGTATCCAACCCCGCCACCCAGGAATATCCTGGTCCCGATGCCGGTAGTGAGATAATGTGGATCGTTTATTAGAGGGCTGAGCTGGCCTGCGCCTGCATAGTTTATATTGCCGGCCTGCGGTCTGAGTGTCCCCATATATGTATAGATTATCCTTCCTGAGAGGTTAACAGCACAATTATAGTTCTGGTAAGCGTTGCGTGGGTTGCATAACGTTGCCTGCGGCAGATTTTGGAGTGCCACCTCTTTTTCAAACCCGAGATTGGGATAACAATCAGTGCCATAGGCACCTACTTTGAGGCGGACATTTTTCCCCGCAACCAGATCGTGTATAACGTGGCCACCTCCATACCTGAACTCTCCGGGGTATACTTTGTTGAGCGGGTCGCTTTCTGCTGGCTCTGTAGCGCCAAGGTAGCAGTCCACTGCCGCGAGTCCTGCGTATGCTGAGACGCCGTTGAACCATACCTTTGACGCCTTTGTGCCTGGAGTTGTGTGGCCAAAATTGATGAATACTCCAGACGAACACATAGGCGAAAATGTGCCGGTTGTGACCACGTCCACTTTGCGCGCCGCTTCTTTATGCCCGTGTTCACGGACGATATCTATTATCTCTTCCGCGGTTACAACTACAGCCTTACCTGCCTTTATCTTTTGATTTATTTCATCGTATGTCTTTTGTTTGGGCAGATGCATTACTTTGTTCCTCATTGGCAAAAGCATTTATCGGATCATATATGTTGTTTTTAAGCCACATGGGGTCCCACCATTCTATTGGCGTTACAAAGGCGCCATGAACAAGCATTGCGAAATGAAGATGATCTCCTCCTGCAAGCCCTGTTGTGCCAGTATGCCCTATGATATCACCCTTTTTTACCTCATCTCCTTGCTTGACCGTGAAGCTGCTCATGTGGCTGTAAGCGCTGAAAAGACCGAGGCCATGGTCGATAATTGCAATGTTTCCGTATATCCCCAGGTTATCTGTGAATATAACATTCCCGTTATTAGCCGCTGGAATAGGCGCGTTTTCAGTTGAGGCAAGGTCTATGCCCATATGTATCTGTTGGTCAATTTGCTCGTTGCCATAATAATATGTTCTTGCCTGAGCAAAACCAGCTTTCTGAGCAGAATTTGGCAGCCTCAGGAATACCCCTTCCCATAGTGGATCGGGTTTACTTAATGAGCATTTTTCGCGAAAGATGGCGTCGTTTTGTTTGCGGATATCTCTGTTGACAACCAGGAAGGTTTCTAAAGATGACGCTGATTTCCCTGCCGTAGTTTCTAATTGGAACTCGCTCATCTTGTGGTTTAGAAAATCGTCTGAGAGCACAATATTATCCGAGGTCTTTTTCATGCGATTGACATGGATATGGACAGACAGATTAGTCTTGTTATTGCCATCATCAATAGCAGTAAGCGTTATGCGGTTATTTTCAGACGGTTCGTAATCGTATGGTATGGCAAAAAGCGCCATATAAATAAGCTCCTTTTTAAATTTGCCTGGATATCCTGGGAAGAAGGCTGTTGCTATCTGGACTCCGGATTGGGCGATTGGTTCGGAACTGGAATAGACCAAGAGTCCAGCGCCGCCTTGGGTAACGCCAGAGGGTTTTTTTAGCAGCGTAATCAAAGGAGGCCGTGTGTCTATAATCATATCTTGTTCAAGATCAGTATGATTTCCCTCATAATATCCTTTAAGGGCGCAGTCCCATGCAGATATCTTTAGTCTTACCTTCCCCTCGGCAAGTCCTAATTCACGTGGTTTGACAGGGATATCTATCTCTTTTAAGTGTACATTGCTCCCCTGGAGCAATGTAAGGGAGGGAAAGGATTCACTCAAAACAGAAATGGTCTTTTGATTGGTTACAATAGAAACCTCTATTTTTTTAATACCACTTTTGGAGTCAGAGACTATGATATGAAAACTTGAATCAGCGCCCATAGTTTTGATGGGCGGTGAAATTTCTACCTTTGGAGGTTCTTTTTCGAATCGAAAAAAAAGTACGGCTGATACAAAAAGCACTACACACAATAGAATAAAGTTGCAAAAATATACCAGCCAACGAAGAGATTTGCTTCGACCATCCATAACCTTAGCCTTTAGAAATCAAATGTAATTGTTCAGGTGGATAGACTGAAGGTTCAGCCTATCCACCTGAACAACATAGCAATTAAAGCGCTAAGAATCAAGGAGGCTTTTTTCCTCATCAGGATAGATTTGTTCTATATCAATTGTGAATATTAACCAAATGGCTGCGCCAATTTCCGATTCGACCATATAGGGGCAATTCCTTGTGGTTGCCCCCGAATTTTGTTGTTGCTTGACACAGTATATTATAAGTGTTATTAGCCGACATCGTCGATGTTAGTTATACACGATGGTTTGAGGGCCGTTAACTCAGACGGTAGAGTATCTGCCTTTTAAGCAGAGAGTCGCTGGTTCGAGTCCAGCACGGCCCATGCATAAGGATTCATGCATAATAATTATTGAGGAAGATTGTGTCCCCATCGTCTAGTCTGGCCTAGGACACCGGCCTTTCACGCCGACAACACCGGTTCAAATCCGGTTGGGGACGCCACTAATGAAATCAATGGGTTAGAAAGAAATTTCAGCCCCTTTTTTCTTGCCTGAAAATCCATTTCCAACCCTATTTCCAACCTTCAGACAAAAAAG
>JAZDIE010000152.1:0-3721 GCA_043805295.1 Pseudomonadota bacterium | reverse complement strand
TTGTGTTTTTAAAGTACTTACCGAGCCATCTTATGAGCAGGAAGGATAATGGTAAATATGGTCCCTTGGCCGGCCTCGCTCTCAACATAGATTGACCCGCTGTGGGTTTCCAATATCCGCAAAACTATGGTAAGTCCTACCCCAGCACCTCTGTTTTTGGTTGTATAGAACGGATCATAAATCAGCGGGATATCCTTTTCCGGAATACCCTTGCCAGTATCAGATACCTTTATAACTATTGATCCGTCTTTTCGTTCCCTTGCGGTAACATTAAACACTCCGCAATTATCCATCGCCTCACAGGCATTTAACGCCAACTGGTAGAACATCTCTTTTAAAAACGCATCATCGCATGCAACACGCATCCCTGTCGGCTCCACATCTATCGTGGTCTTGACAGAGTCACATTTTTTTTCGCCATATATTTTCTTGACTGCCGCATCAATTATCGGAAGCAGTTCCACATTATGAAACTCCGCAATATCCTTGTGCGTATAAAACGCATAGCTCTCTATCTCGCGTACCATTACATCAAGACGGTCTACGCTCTCCACAATCGGATCAAGATATGCCCTGTTTGGGTCATCAGCAGGCATCTTTTTTTTCATCAGGTTGGCATATCCGCCAAGGGTGATAAGCGCGTTGCGGACCTGATGTGCGACCCCATCCGCCAAATGCCCAAGGGACGCCATACGTTCACTCTTGACAAGCCGATTTTCCATTTCGCGCAAATTAGTAAGATCAGTGCAAACCACGACAATCGCTTCTATCTGTTCTTCCTTTACAAATGAGGCGGAAACAAGTCCATAGACAATACTTTCATCCTTCCTTACAAAAGCGAATTCGTCCTTAAACACTCCACTAGCCTTAAGCGCGGCTTTAATCTTTTGAGGAGAGAGGGCAATCTTCTCCTTTGACAGGATATCCCATATTGATCTTCCGATCAGCTCGTTTTTATTATAAAGCCATAATAACTCGGTCGCCTTGTTTACATATTGGATTATGCCGTCAGCGTTAGTAGAAATAATTGCGTCATTGGCATGTTCTATGTTGTTTACAAGGTAGCGATTATATCGCTCAAGCTCCTCCTTGCGTTGTATATGTGCCAGCCTGGAACGATGTCGGTCAATATGCATCCTGATAATGCTGATAAGTGTCTCCACGTTAAGGGGCTTTGACACATAGTCTTCAGATCCTGCCTTCATCGCCTCAACCGCTATTTTTTCAGAACCAACCCCTGTCATAATAATTACCAGGGCGTTAGGGTCCTCTTTCTTCAGCATTTTAAGCATTTCAAGCCCTGTCTTATGAGGCATAAAATAGTCTAAAAGCACAAGGTCTGGCCTCTCAGCATTGTAGCGTTCTACAGCCTTTTCCGTGCCGAATGATTTAATCACCTCAAAATTATTTTCTGTGAAATACGCTGCCACGGCATCGCAAAGCGTCTTGTCATCATCTATGATCATTATTTTGTCCATAATAAACCCTGTAATCTCTCTAAGCTGAAGAGTTCTTGAGACTTAATCAACATTATTATAGACCTGCATATATGTCAAACCTAGAAAGAATAAAACCTTGCCGCAGGCAGCTCTACGCACGTCAATCTGTTGCCATATACCGCTCCTGTATCTATACCGATCTTGTTTTTAGCAATAAATGGCTTTCTGAATGCTGTATGGCCGAACACGACAATCTTACCAAAGTCATATGTAGATCTAACAAAGGCTTGCCTGATCCAAAGCATATCCCTGGCCTGCTGCTTTTCCAAAGGCACGCCTTCCGCCAAGCCTGCATGGACAAAAACATATGTCTCAGTCGCATAATACAAAGAAAGCGATTTCAAAAAGTGAACATGGGAAGCGGGGAATATAGCATCCTCGCTTAAGGGATCTCTTGCCAGGTAACTTGCTAATGTATTCCCTCCACCGTTTGCCAAAAAAGCAGATGTGTCGCACCCAGACATATAGTCCTGTAACATCTCTTCATGATTCCCCCTTAGAAAAATAGTGGCAGGATATTTGTAAGACAAATCAATTAAATAGTCGACAACCTCAGCAGACTGCGGTCCTCTATCAATGTAATCGCCAAGAAAAACAAGAATGTCATTGCTCAAATCAATAGGTATTTTATACATCAGGCCACGTAGCTTGTCCATGCAACCGTGAATATCCCCTATGGCGAATATCCTTTTCTCTTCGTTCAAGGTGTGCCTTCCCTTCAGTCTAACTACCTGAATAGTTACGGTGTTGATAAATTACTTTTGGCGCAGTTGCAGTTCTCCCTTGCGGCGCCTTGCAAGCTCGCGCATATCTACCACCTGGTCTGATTCGTCTACAATCTCTTTGCCTAGTATCTCTTCAAGCACATCTTCAAGCGTAACTATCCCCGCCACACCTCCGAACTCGTCTATCACGATAAAAAGGTGCTGCTTCTGCTCCAAAAAATCCAAAAGCAGCTTGTCGAGATTAAGGGACGCCGGACAAAAATGAGCGGAATGCATGAGATCGTTCAGCCGGATGTCGTGCTTGTCCTCGGCCAAGGCCTCAAACACATCCCTCCTGAGCACTACACCTACAATGTCGTCTGGATTTTCACTGTAAACAGGAATCCGGCTATGGGGCCAGATCCCTGCATGTTGCTGAATTTCCTGCACGGTCAGATCTTCATTAAAAGAGAACATCACGGTACGTGGGGTCATGACATCCCTCGCGGTCTTTTTCTTAAGAGACAATATGTTCTTAATCACCTTTTCCTCGTCCCGGCCAATCTCGCCTGCAATACGGCCGAGTCTTGCCATAATTACTATGTCCTCTGCCGAGACTGCGGACTTAGCCTTGTCTCGGGCAACCAGTCTGGTCACAAGATTGCATAACCACACCATAGGCATAAGCAGATTAACCATCCATTGCAGAGTCAACGCAACAAACCCGGCAAGCCTCTGACTGTAAGCCACGCCTATAGTCTTTGGGATTACCTCGGAAAAGATGAGAATGGCAAGAGTGAACAAAACTGAAAAATATCCAACAGACACATGCCCCCAAATAGCAGCAGCCGCAGATCCCGCAATGGCCGCGCCTGCCGTATTCGAGATCGTATTTAAGGTAAGAATCGCTGCTATCGGACGATCAATCTCATCGCGTAATTTCTTTAGAATGCGGCCGGCTGGTTCGCCAGCTTGCGCCATACCCTCGATCTGACTTATAGGCACTGAATATAAAACCGCCTCGCAAAGCGAACAAAGCGCGGAGGCAACAATTGCAATAGCGCAAACAAGGATTAGCACTGTCATAAAGCATCTCCTATTTATATTTGAATTTAACGCTAAACAATCAGGGCTGTTGCAGGGGCGGTTCGCGAACCGCCCCTGCAACAGGATTTTCCCGATCCGATTCCCATTGCGCCGGATTGTTTGCGATATATTCCCTGATACGGTTTAATTCGTTGTCGTTGCGGATGATGTGTTCATAATAATTGCGTTGCCATATTTTGCCGGAAAACGGCGACCAATCATTTTTTTTAATGCCATTTATATATTCATGTGTGGTTGTTGATTTAAATGCCTGAATAATACGACCCACAGTATCAGGCAATGTCCCGTAGGGGCGATCCTTGTGATCGCCCGATTTGTGATCGCCATCGCCTAATGATTCGGGGGGTTCGGGGCAAATACAAGAAAAAGGGCGAATACAAGAAAAAGGGCGAATACAAGATTCGCCCCTAC
>JAZDIE010000151.1:0-15762 GCA_043805295.1 Pseudomonadota bacterium | reverse complement strand
AATACGGTTGAAGCTCGTAGCGTGCTATGTTACTGGGCAACACGGGAACTTGGCATCGCCACCCTGGAGCTTTCCAAACGGCTTGGCATTTCACAACCCACGGCTAGCCAATCGGCAAAACGGGGCGAAACAATCGTGAAGGAAAAGCAATTCAAGGTGATGGGATAGTTTATGTCAATAAATCAATACCCGTCCCCTACTACCCCCTACTACCTCTTTCGTTGCTGGTGTGGGAACAGTAACCGCAACAGACACAGACGATAGTGATGATAGCAGCGCTAGCAGCAGTGGAGACAGCGGCAGCGGTGGAGGGTGCTTTATTTCTTCCGCGGCAGAGTAAAAAATAAAACCTATTATAGATGACAGACCACGAACCATAGACTGTGGTCTGTCATCTATCGGAAACCTCCCCTTTGGCTCAATCTCTATGTCAGGCTCAGATTTTAATCCTCAAAATACTCAATGTATTCCTCCGGTTAAAATCTTTGCCTTCCTTGACCTTGAACCAAATTGAAAGTTTTCGTTCAGGCACTAGTTAGTGCCTGAATTGTGACAAGTCACTTGGATATGTCCAGCAGCATCCATAATCCAAGGATGATAAACAGGATGCCACCCCCTATCTTTATATAGTGAGGCGGTATGATTCGTGAGATAGACGAGCCGAGCATAACTCCGATAAAAGATGTCAGGACAAGCGCAGCGGCGGAGCCCAGGAAAATAGAAAGTTTAGACTTATTACCTTCAGCCGCAAAATTGAAGGTTGCGATCTGAGTCTTGTCGCCCAATTCAGCCAGGAATATGGTGCCAAAGGTTATGAGGAATGTCTTTATGTCCATATTAAATATGGACATATTTATAGCACAGATTTTTATACACAGGCAAGACTAAAAAAATGACTTAACGTAATCTGAGAATAAATCAGACACGCCCAATCGAGCATTTAAGAGGCTGTTGCAGTTGTTCAAACTGGTTTTTGATCGAATCAAGTATCCCTGCTATATTGCTTAGGTCTCCCTCTGTAGCGGCAAGCTCCATGTCTCCAGCAGAGTTCTTAAGTGCGTTTGCCCCAATATTTGCAGCCGCCCCTTTAAGCTGGTGCGCCTTGTCTGCAATCTCTTTTGCATCTCTGCTTCTGACCGCTGTCTCGATATCCCCAAGATATTTTGTGGTATTTTTTTCAAATATCTCGGTAATCTGTCTGAGAAGGTTTCTGTCATTTCCCAGTCTTTTTAGTGTGCCTTCGAGATCAAGTATATCTGAGTCGTTAATTGAAAAGGGAGGTGTGATTTGTTCTTTGTTTAAGCTGGTTTCAAGCTGCCTTTTGATGCACCTTGCCAGGTCATCTGGTCTTATTGGCTTTGTTATATAGTCATCCATGCCGTTTTCAAAACATTTTTCCTTATATCCCTTCATGGCATGTGCGGTCATAGCTACTATTGGAACGGTTCTGTTAGCGCCCTTGAAGTTATGATCACGTATATGTTTGACTGCTTCAAATCCATCCATTATTGGCATTTGAATATCCATGAAGACAAGATCATAGCGGGAACGCGAGAGTGCGTCTACAGCCTCTCCCCCATTGGTGACAACATCCGCGCTATACCCCATTTTTTGAAGCATTTTAAGAACTACAATCCGATTGGTCATATCGTCCTCAGCAAGAAGGATTCTGATTTTATCCTTTTGATGTTCAGCCAGGGAATGACGTGTGATGATAGGCTGGTCAGGTCTGGATGCGCCGTTTTTTAGGCCAAGCACCAGCGTAAGACAATCGTATAACTGTGATTTTTTTATAGGCTTAGTCAGGTATGCTGCAAAGCCAATTTTTTCTGCTCTTGCACCATCTCCTCGTTTTCCGATAGAAGTTACCATTATGAGAACGGTATCTTTTATTAGAGGTTCACTCTTGATTGTTTTTCCTAAGGTTTCTCCATCCGAGCCTGATACCAGCATATCAATAATGGCAACATCATAGGGTTTGTTTTCAAAAGCTGCTTTTTTCAACAGTTTAAGCGCAGTATCTGAATCCGATGCCTTTTCGTAATAACAACCCCATGAATTCAACATGCCGTCTAATGCTCGATGATTCATTGCGTTATTCACCACTGTAAGGATGCGTTTATTTTTAATATCAACGTTACATGCCTCGGTAGAGAGAGTAATCTGCTTTTGTTTTTCAAAAGACGCGATGAACCAAAAGGTAGATCCCTCGTCTTCACTACTGTCTATTCCAATCGTGCCTCCCATCATTTCAATAAGTTGCTTGCTGATTGCCAGGCCAAGACCAGTGCCTCCAAATTTTCTTGTTGTGGATGCATCCACTTGTGTGAAGGGTTTGAAAAGAGTCCCTAATTTTTCCTTTGTTATCCCAATACCGGTGTCTTTTACATTAAAGCGAAGACTCGCCTGTTCAGAATCTTCGCTTAACAGAATTGTGTCAACAACGACCCCGCCATACTTTGTGAACTTGATCGCATTGCCAATGAGGTTGTTTAATATTTGTCTAAGACGGCCAGGATCTCCACGCAATCTTGAAGGGATATCAGGATTTGTCATATAGGTTAGTTCAAGACCTTTTTCTTCAGCTTTCCATGCATGTATATCTATTATACTTTCCATTGTGATCTGAAGATCAAAGTCTATGGTTTCCAGCTCCATCTTCCCTGCCTCTACCTTGGAAAGATCGAGGATATCATTTATAACTGATAGAAGTGATTCGGCGCTATCCTTTGCAATACGTGCAAATTGCTCCTGTTCTTTGGTAAGTCCGCTATCAAGCAAGAGGGTGGTCATGCCAATCACCCCGTTCATTGGGGTTCGTATTTCATGACTCATATTCGCGAGGAATTCATCCTTTAACCTGTTAAGCTTATTCAACTCCAGCACGTTGTTTTTAAGCATACGATTTTGCAACTGCGCCCGGAGGTGGACATTAAGCCTTGCTAACAGCTCTTCTTTCACAAAGGGCTTTATAATATAGTCTGTGGCGCCTTCTTTGAAAAGCTGAAGCACTGTTGCCTTATCAGGCATAGCGCTTAGAAAAATTATGGGAATATCCAGTAACCCCAAGTCGTTTCTGACCCTTCTGCATAATTCAGCGCCATTCATTTTTGGCATTTCAAGGTCAGTTATGATCAGGTCAATCTTATCAGTTTCCCTGGTCATAATGGAAAAGGCCTTTTCTCCATCTTCTGCTTCGTATACTGTTACCCCTTCTGCCTTAAGGAATGGCTCAATTATCATGCGAGGAAGTTTATCGTCATCCACTACCAGGGCTGTTACTCCCTTAAGACGATATTCTGGCCGCAAGATTCGATTTACGCTATCAAGTAGTTCTCCATATCGAAACGGTTTTGCAAGAAAGTTTGTTGCGCCAAGGTCAAATGCCTTGAGGCGTCCTTCCGCTGTGTCATGTGAGGTGATAAATAATACAGGAGGAGCAGAAGAATTATCTGTAAAACAAGAGGCATATTTGCCTGATCTTAATCTGCGGCAGGTTTCATACCCATTTAAACCAGGCATATCAACGTCAAGTATAACCAGATCTATGTTGCCAATGGAGATGACTTTTTTAAGGGCATCAAGTCCGTTTACCGCCTCGTATACTTCATATCCGCCTTGCTCAAGCTCTTTAAGTATAACCTTGCGGATATTCCTTTCGTTATCAACAGCCAGGATTTTCATGTCATCAAAACCCTTTTAAACCATTCCGAGTATCTGAACCACGCGTGATAAAAGATCTTCAGGGGTAAACGGTTTTGTTAGATAATGCGTAGCTCCTGCACGAATTGCTTCTATCATCTTTTCTTTTTCCGCGGCTGTGGTAAGCATTACCACCGGAATGCTTTTAAGCTGGTCATGCGCCCTCAATTGGACAAGAAAATCATAGCCATTTAGTGTCGGCATATACCAATCAAGCAATATGAGATCTATATTCCCTTGTTCCTGTTTAAGAACAGATAGCCCTGTGGAGCCGTCATCTGCCTCCATAATCTCAATATCAATTAACGCCAGCATAGAACGTACCGTATCACGTAAAGATTTGCTATCATCTATGATTAGTATTCTTTTCAAGGTATGTATTCTCCTTATCTGGTTTTATTCACCTTATAGTATACGGCATTGCCATATTCCATAGTAATGTAGTCTTCAGAATACCCCACAAGGGATTCCGCTGAGCCTAGAATCAGAATCCCTGAATCAGGTTGTAGCGTGCGGGCAATTTTTTTGAACATATCCTTTTTGATATGCTGTGGGAAATATATAGCCACATTACGGCAGAGGATCATATCAAAGGAACCTAGTGAAGAGAACGCGTCAAGGAGGTTATATTCCTGAAACATAACCCGGTTTTTTATCGTGTCACGTATTTTCCAATAGTTGGGATTTTCCTCAAAGAACCTGTTGCGGCGCGTATCAGACATTCCTCTCCCCATTGCAAATTTGTTATATTTTCCAGCCCTTGCTATGAATAGCACTGACTTTGAAATGTCTGTAGCAAGGATTTTAAATTGATCAATTGCATAGCTTTGTCCGCGTTTTTCAGCAATCTCTTCTATCAGCATGGCCAGAGAGTATGGCTCTTGACCAGTGGAGGCTGCCATTGACCATATGCGCACTGGATATGGGCGTTTAGAAATGAGATCAAACAACTCAGGCAGGATCTTATGCTCTAATGCGTCCCAGGTATTTTCATCCCTAAACCAGAACGTCTCATTAGTAGTCATGAGATCAATAATTCTTGGAACTATTTCATCACTTCTTGCAACCGCTATTCTATGAAGATCTCCAAAGCTCTCTGCTCCAAGTTCTTGCGCCAGACTCGTTAATCTGGTCTCAACAAGATAGTCTTTGTCATCGTCCACTGCAATTCCACATACATGAACAATAAGATCGCGCATTTTATTGAATTCGTATTTAGTAAGGGGAGCAACCATCAGGCACCCATAATTGTATTAATACGTTGTGCTATATTGTTTAATGGAATTAGTTCATCATCAAGACCCGCTTCATTAACAGAACCTGGCATCCCCCATATTAGACTCGACTCCTTGTTTTGCACAATACAGTACCCGCCTTTTTGCTTTATTTCTCTAACCCCATTTGTCCCGTCGTCACCCATTCCTGTCAGGATAACAGCAAGCACCCTGCTTCCATAATGCTCTGCGACAGAAGAAAAAAGGACATCTGCCGAAGGCCTGCAATTTCTTACCGGAAGGGTATCAATAATGCCGATTTCAAGAAGAGGGCCGTCATTGTTTTTGCGTACGATCATATGGCGCCCCCCAGGAGCGATATATATCCAGTTTTTTTTAGGAATCTCTCCGTCGCTTCCTTCTACAACAACAACATCTGATAATTTGCGAAGCTGTTCTGCTAATGAAAGAGTGAAGATAGGCGGCATATGCTGTACTATTAATACTGGAACGCCTAATCTGGAATTTATATTTGGCATAATCTCTGACAAGGCGCTTGGTCCGCCAGTAGAACATCCAATTACTACTATTTCCGGACGGCGTTTAGGCCCAATGAGTGGTTGTGGAACTGTTTTCTGCCTATCTTTTTTTAATTCAGACCTGGAGAGTTGGGCGTACTTCCTTACCATTACCATATTAAGAAGCGGGGAAAGCGCAGAGTATAGTTTCTGAATAGCATCTTCTATATTATTTGCCTTTGGTTTTGGCACAAATTCCAGAGCGCCCAGCTCAAGGCATTTTAATATGGAACGTGAAGCCTCACGGGATATTCCGCTAACCATTATTACAGGGATATCCGGTTCTCTTAGCCTTATATGCTCAAGTGTCTCCACGCCATTCATCTCAGGCATCTCAATATCAAGCAATACAACATCAAACGCGTATTTATCTATCTGCTTTAGGGCTAATGGGCCGCTAGCTGCTGTGGCAGTCACATGCGCGAAGTCAGTCATGCCGACTACCTTGGTTAAGACCTGCCGGTATACGATTGCATCATCAACTACAAGCACTGATAGTTTGGAAGTGTCGGTCATTTATCCCCGCTGCTTTATTATAGCCTGAATTTTGATACCAGATCTGACAGCCCACCGGATAGCGAGCCGATATTTTTAGCCAATGTGCTGATTTGCTCCGCGTTTTTAGCGTTGTTGCGCGCGACCTCTGTGAGGCCTGAGATGTTTTTAGTAACCTCGCTTACACCCTTTGACGCTTCAACAGTAGCTTTTGCAATATTTCTTGCTCCTGTAGTCGCTTCTTCCACATTTTTAGAAATAATACGCGACTTTTCCGAAGACCCGGCAGAACCCCTGCTGATTTCATTTACTCCTTTTGACGCCTCGCTTACATTTTTAGCAATTCCCTTTGATGCCTGAGCGGTATTGGCTACAAGCTTTGCGATATTGCGAACCGTAGCAGACTGCTCTTCTATTGAAGATGCTATGCTGGAGCTGATAGTGCTTACTTCATCCATGACATCATTAACACCGTCTATGCTTGACACTGCTGTGTCAACAGCCTTTTGTATGGCCTCAACCTGATTGGCGATATCTTCTGTTGCCTCTGAGGTCTGCTTTGCCAGGTCTTTTATTTCTCCGGCCACAACCGCAAAGCCGCGCCCAGCTTCTCCTGCGCCCGCAGCCTCAATGGTTGCATTAAGCGCCAGCATGTTTGTCTGATCTGCAATAGCGTTGATTACCTTAACGATCTTCCCGATATTTTTAGAATTTTCGGCAAGTGTAGTGATAATATCCTTTGCTGATCTGGCCTGTGTGTTCGCCTTATCTGATATGTTTTTTGATTGAGCAGTGTTTTTAGCCACCTCGTTTAAGGAAGCGCTCATCTCTTCTATTGACGCAGATACCTCATTCATGCTTGTTGACATCTCCTCAGTAGTTGACGCAATGACTGTCACGTTTGTTGAAGATTGCTCTGCCGCTGATGCTATTGTTGTAACCTCTTTGGTCATCTCAGACACTGCCCCAGTCACCTCAGACATATTGGCAGAGGCCTGTTCCGCGCTTGCCGCAACACTTGTTATGCTGGCGTTTACCTGGGTAGACGAGCTTGAAAGACTATTGGCTTGAGCTGACATCTCCTCTGCTGCGCTTGCAAGGTGTGAGGATGTAGTCACCAGGTTGTTGCCTATACCTTTAAGGTTTTCAATTGAGGATCGCACGTCATAAACCACGCTGTAGACCTCTGTCATGTCAGCAATAAATTCAAGGGCGCCGATTATGCTTCCGGCATTGTCCTTTAAAGGTATGCCTGAATATCGTATCGGGATATTCATTCCTTGCTGTGGTTTGGCATAGGTCTCTGATGTGGCTATGGCATTTGTCCTCATTGCGATTCCGCAAGCACAGGCGCTGGTTTGGCAGTCTTGCGTTTTAAACAAGTGATAGCATTTTTTGCCTACACATTCTGCAGGAGTTAATCCTACAACGCCTGCGCCTGCTGCATTCATAAATACAACATTAAAATCTTTGTCTATTTCCATTACAGGCGTGGGCAGATTCATAAGATTACCGACAAGCTTATCGGATTTTTCTTTTGAATTTTTCAATAAATCCACTGTTTTATTAATAGCGCGTGAAAGATCTCCGAGTTCGTCTTCTCTTTTTAGTTCGTCTATCTTGATAAAATTTCCATCAGCAATACCCTTTATTCCTTTGGTGGAAAGTATGATTGGCTTGGATATAGATTTTGCGATAATGAGTGCGATAAACGTTATAACGATTATGATCAATAATGAGATAACTCCGATCCAAAAGCCTAACTCAGACACGTCCTGAAAGGCCTCAGCAGAATCTATTTCACTTACTATAACCCAGTTTACTCCATCTGAGATTTCCACTTTATTAAAAGATGAAAGAGCCTGATCTTTGTTATAGTCTAATATGATCTTTGTGCCTGGGGTTCCGGCAAGTGCAAGTTTTACGGCTTCGGTATCAATGGTTGTTTTATTTTCAAAGGAAGAGGCAACGCTATGACCTTGCTTATCACGGGATGAGTCGGATCGCATGAGTTTGTCTGGTCCAACCAGATATGTTTCCCCTGTCTTTCCCAGGCCACAGTTTTCATGAGTGATGTCATTGATCTGGCTTAGAGGGATCTGAATGGCAACTGCTCCGGCATGCCTCCCATTTGCATCTTGAACCGGACCGCCAATAAAGGCGGATGGTTTGTTGCCGGATGGGGCATATGGCTCAAAGTCATCAAAGGCTATTCCTTTATTCTCAGTGCTTCTTAGAACATGGGCAAGACCAGAGTCTTTTAATCGGCCTGTTATGAGATTTTCTCCAAGGTCTGATTCCTTGGCTACGGTGTAAACAACATCTCCGTCTTCTGTAATCAGAAAGACATCATAATAACCGCTGTCCTTCATTAAGTCTGCAAATATGTGACCATACTTTTTTTCAACAGCCGTCCAATTTGGGCCACCGGTCTTGTTTCCATCGGACGTAAAGGCTTGTTCAAACTCCTCAAGGGCATTTAGCGTGGTTGGGTTGTCTTTAAGAATATGAACGTTGTTTTCCAGCGAATGAAAGTAGTTGTGAATCTCTTTTGTCTTTAGCGCGTTTATAGATTCAAGTTTTTGAGATATTGAATCATGCAGTGCATTTTTAGCCTGATTGTAAGAGTATAAGCCTACAATCAACACAGGCAGAATCGCGATCGTTAAAAAATAGACCAAAAATCTAGTGTTCAAACTAACCTTTTTCATTGCCGACCTCCTTGCTCATATCCTTGGTTATTATTTGTTAATACTCTTTGTCTTTGTCTTATTGATGATTACTTCAAGGTCAAGTAACGGGATAATTTCATTTTCAATCTTAAGAACTCCGGAAAGAAGTTCTCTGTCAAGCCCTCCTTGATTGGCCGGAGGGGGGAGAATCTCAGACTCATCTATTTCCAGAACATCTTCTATGGTATCTATCATAAAGGCGGCTGGATCATTACTTGTAGTTGTGTTTGCAATCAGGTTGGCGGTTATAAAAGGTTCTATCTCAGGTTGCGTTTTTACTATGAATACGCGTTCTCCGCCTTTATCATTGCTGCTATGGTAGTCAAGTATCTTTGAAAGATCGAATACGGTTACAATCTGGCCGCGGAGGTTCATGAGTCCCACCAAACCGTCCTGTGCCTCAGGGATAGGGGTTAATTCAGCAATCCTGCTGATTTCTTTTATAAGCAGGACATCAATTCCAAAGACCGACTCGCCCAGACCAAATGTTGCAATCTGTTTTCGCATTTATTCCTCCTGAGGTTTAAGATTATGCAAGAACCTCATGCACTGCCTTAAGCATCTCGGTTTTATCCAGCTTTACCAGCCACCTGGAAAAACCTGCTGTTAATCCCTGGTTTTTAAGATCATCGGATGCCAGTGAAGTAAGGGCGACCACAGGTATGTTGCTAAAGTTTGTTATTCCACGAATGGTGTTTAAGAGTTTCCAGCCATCCATGTTGGGCATCTCTATATCTGTTACGACAAGGTCAAACCGTTCTTTTTCCAGCCTGTCCAGCGCCTTGGCGCCGTCTTCCGCTGTTGTTACTTCATAGCCAGCGGACTGTAGATACCCTTTTTCCAGCTCACGGTAAAATTGAGTGTCTTCTGCAAGGAGTATCCTGTTTTTTTTGTTTGGCGCTTTTTTTCTGCTTAACTGTTGTTTATCAGGCAATGCCATTTCAAAGAGTTCATAGATATTTAGAAGAAGCGTAATCTTGTTGTTTATTATTGCGCTTCCTACAAGCCCACGCATACTGGGGCCGCCTTCCAGCAGCTTTAAACGGCACTCGACACTGTCAACTATATTTTCCACTAATATCCCTGCGTATGTTTTTTCCAGTTTTGGCAGGATCAAACACTGTCTATGATCATGATTTTCCGGCTTTTCTGGTTTTTTTATCGCCAGGTGATCATGCAGGCGGATGATGCGGATTGCCTGGTTTTCGTATTGAATATAGTCTCCGTCTCCGGTTGATTCTATAGCCTTTGGGTCCACCTTATCCACGCGCCGTATAAGCTGAAGCGATAATGCAAAGTGTTCCTCCCCCCCATTATTAAAGAGGAGTAAACGTTGGGATTCATCATTGTTTTGTTCCATATACGCTTCAGCGGATTTTTCCATTTTAAGTTTTTCTGCTTCAGTAAAGATCAGGCCTCCCTTTGTTCCAAGACCTGGCACGTCAAGAATTAAGGCGACTTTCCCGTCTCCCATGATTGTAGCGCCTGCCAAAAATGTAAGATGTCTTAGAAATTGGGGCACAGGTTTTACTACTATCTCCTCGCTTCCCACAACCTGATCAACCACTATGCCAAACCTGTTTTCTCCTACCTTGAGCGAGAGTATCCTGATAACTTCTTCCTGATGCTCATATCTTCTATCATCACTTGTTCTATTATCAGAGTCTTCTTTATCATGATCTGTGTTGTTGCTTTGTCTTCTGTCTGAGATTTTTGCCCTGCGATTCTGAGATATATTTCCTGTTAAAGGGTCATTGTAGGTGCGTCGTATATTGAGTACATCAGCAAGATACATGATAGGAAGGAGTTCTCCTCTGAGGATAAGCACCTCCTTGCCTTTAACGTTTTTTATGTGTTGCTTTCGTTCTGCAACACTCAATCGTACAAGTTCTTCTATGCTGACTTGAGGGAATGCAAAGTGATGTCCTGCTGACTCTACAATAAGGCTTGAGATGATGGCTAGTGTGAGCGGAAGGCTCATGTGTACTGAAGTCCCTTCGCCTTTTACAGACTCTATGTTCACCATGCCGCCGTTTTTTTCAATATTGCTTTTTACAACATCCATGCCCACGCCTCTGCCAGAGACAGACGAAACGTTTTCCTTTGTAGAAAATCCCGGGATAAAAACAAGCCTCACTTTCTCACGGTCAGACATCTTATCCAGACGGTCCTGAGTTATTACCCCTTTTTCAAGCGCTTTTTGAGCGATAATTTCAGGGTCGATACCCTTGCCGTTGTCTATTATGTCTATATGAACAAGCCCCGCCTCCTGGTATGCCTGAAGCGTCATGGTCCCTCTGCGAGGTTTACCCGCCTTTTCTCTTTCTTCAGGTGTTTCAATGGCATGGTCTACAACATTGCGAACCAGATGCGTCAGGGGATCTGAAATGGATTCGATGATTGTCTTATCCAGTTCCACATCATCTCCATTCATAACAAGATCTATTTCTTTATTGAGTTGTTTAGATAGATCCCTCACCACTCGTGGAAATTTTCCGTATAAAACTGAAAGGGGCTGCATACGAGTGTTCATCACTCGTTCCTGAAGTTCTGCTGTGATGTGGTCAATATGTTGAATAATAGGGAGAAGGCTTGGGTGTTGTCTTAATAACGGCTGGGTCTCTCTTACGAGTTGATTGCGTCCCAAAACTAGTTCACCTGCCAGGTTGATAAGCCTGTTCAACAGGCCCACATGTACCCGCAAAGTTTCTTCTACATGCGCTGCTTTGCCCTGGGATTTTCGTGCAGGCGCTGTCTCCATAGGTGGTTCATTAATTACAGGTGTGCATGTTGGAGTAGGTTTGGTCTTTTTTGTGATATCTCCTGATGGTTTCGCTTTGCTAGCTTGTTTTTTGCCTGACTCGTTAGCTATAACAATTTGCTCTCCGTTTTTACCATTTATTGTAATCGGAGCCACATACGATGAGATATCTATGATCGCAACCTGATCTTCCGGAATCTCAAGCGCAGCAGGTATGAGATCAGGTTCCATAATAGTGGCGAATATAAATGTAAAAGGGAGGTCTGACTCCACACAGTTTTTCAATCCTTTCACGGCATCGATATTGAGATATGAATCAACAAACCGGCCAAGGCATTCCAATTCAGCAATGTACTTAAAAGGTGATTTCCCTTTGTCAAGGAGGTCTTTCTTAAGAAAGACGGTTGAGGCATAAATCTGCATCCCTTGATTCGCCACCTTGCGTATTTCAGCTTCCTCAATTTCAAAACCGAGCAAGGCATCAGAATTGATATCAAGAGTTTTTGCGGATACTGTCTGCTTATTGCCTTCTTCATATTTTCCTGCGATACTTTCCAGCCGGGTCATGACATCGGTTATATCGCAATCATTGCTTTTTTCCGGATCGCTCACCATTTGTTTTAGTTGATCAACCCCGCCTAGAAGTATATCAATATGCCCCTCGGCTAGCCGTTCTTCACCTGATCTTACTTTGGATAGCAGATTCTCCATGACATGACTTAGAGATCCCATCTTGTCTAATCCAAAAAATCCAGCGCCACCTTTGATGCTATGCACCTTGCGGAAGAGCTTGTTGATTACTTCTTTATCTTCAGGGTTTTTTTCCAGGGCAAGGAGGTCTTCTTCGACTGTTGAAAGGTGTTCCCTTGCTTCCCCTATAAAGCCAACCAGAAGCTCTCTGTCGGCGATCATAGCTCCTCCTGTTTTGCCATATCTATATTAAGCGTTTTGTCCAGTTTGAAGAGTTTGATTACTTTTATAATTTTATCATTGCATCCAATAACCTTAAAGAGCTTATCCTTTGACTTGCTTTCCTTATAAAGTCCGAGCATGAGGTTGATACCTATTGAATCCATCACTTCCACCTGAGATAAATCCAAAACTATTTCTTCCCAGGGTCTTTCAGGCTCTTTTTCCATTTTCGCTATAAAAGTATCGCGCATCTGTGAGACAGCGGATGCGACCATGTCCTGGCGCGGGGTACAATAGAGTCTGTTTTTTTCTTCTTTAAATGTGACCATGACTCCTCCTCCTTACTAAACCATCAACTTCGTCCCAGACTAAAAACTATCTTCAAAGACCCTTCAGCAGTAGACACGGAATGGCTGACCTGTTGGATAATGTTTACGCCACGGCCACCCTTTGTTCCAAGTGAATCCCGTGTGGCAGCCGCGTTTATGGCCTCCTCCCAGTCAAAACCATCCCCCTCGTCAGAGATGATCGCCACAAGTTTGCTTCCTTTAACAGATAGATCAACATCAACGTGTTTTGATTCTATTCTGCTGTTTCCATGTTCAACTGAATTTAAAAGAGCTTCCCTAATGGCTAAAGATATCAGGCTACTATCAATATTTGCAGGGATATGACCTTTAATATAGGAGTCTGTTTTTTTCATCGCAGCATCTACTTCAAGAAATGTTGACAGGAAGGATAAGCGCAAGCCCCCTTGAGGGAGCGCTATGGGGCCTGACTCAATGGCCACAAGTGTCATATCGTCATTAAACTGAGATGATCGTTTGACGTAATCCGCAATCCTGATAGTCGCCTCCGGCAAGGCATTGCTGGTGTTTTCCGACCAGAGTTTTGCAAGGATATCTAAATCAGTATGCTCGCTGAACCCATCAGTCATAAGGAGAAGCCTTGATCCATTCTTAAAGTCGAGCTGCCCTTTGTCAAAATCAGCCGTGTCAAGCATTCCAATTGGCGTGCCTTTCCAATGCAACCATTGTATCGCGCTTGATTTTGACGAGGCAATGCAGGCTGATGGTATCCCCGCATTTGCGTAGCGCATGATTCCACGTTCTCTATCCCATAATAAGCAAAGCGCGCACGTAAAACGGGAGTCTTCAAACTGCGCCTTGAATTGCGCGTGCAGTTTTTTTAAAAGTTTTATAGGCTCTTGATTGACTGGCCAGATTGCTTGAACCATACCTGAAAGCCGGTGAGAGACATAAGAACTCTTAAGGTCATGCCCGGCAACGTCAGCAAGCAGTATGCCGCATCTGCCGTGTTGAGAGAACTTGCTGCAAAACAGTATATCCCCCCCGGCTTTTTTATATGACCTTTGCCAATAGGCTAGTTGTGCGCAGGGCTTATCGCAACCGATGAAGTGCTTTTTTTTCTCTACTTCATCCAGTCCTTTTGAGAGTTCTACGCCATCCAGGCACCTCCTATGCTTTCTAATGCTTGGGGAAAGATCGTATAGGGCGTTTAGCAGAGATGCTTTTTCAATAGGCAACTCTATGGAGGAATGCCTTCCAAAATACTGAGTGCATGGCATGAATTCTGTTTGGGATGAAAAGCCAAGGAATGCGATTGGCAATGAATAATCTACCTCCTGGAGTCTCCCAAGCATTAATTTGGTCTCCTCCTTTAGGGAGTTTTTGTCTGTTATGAGTAGGTCAAACTTGTTTTTGAAACTGGTGGAGCTTTTTGCTGCTGAGACAGTTATAATCTGAAATCCTTCTTTTTCTAATATCTCCTTTATTATATACCGGCAGACCGGCTCATCTTCAGCCAACAGCGCCTGTATATCTGCTATGGGCGCGCCTTTCCGTTGGGATTTTTTGGCTTGTGTCGCTTGTTGGTTTAGCAGGTCTGAACAGAGTTGAATCAATTCAGATCGTTCCAGAGGCTTGGGAAGATATCCATTACACCCGGCTGCCATACAGCGTTCTTTATCGCCTTTCATGGCCATAGCAGTGTGCGCTATAACAGGTATGTTTGAGTCTAAAGCCCGTATCCTGCGAGTGGCCTCAAATCCGTCAATGCCGGGCATTTGCATATCCATAATAACCAGGTCGATTGGCTTTACTTTTTCAAATGTATCCAGCGCCTGAATCCCGCTTTGCGCTAAATGTACTTTCATCCCTGTGCGTTTAAGCAGTTCAAAGAGGATCAGCGAGTTGGTGGTATTATCATCCACTACAAGGGCTGTTTTCCCTGCCAATGGGTTGGCATTTTCAAACGAAAAGGAGTCTTTTTCCAGTTCTCCTGACCTGGCGCTTTCCCTGAATCTTTCTATCTCTTTTTCCAGGGATGCAAGATTAGAGGCAAATGCCTGGCCATTGCCTGATTGAGCTATCATTTCCAGTGTCTCTATTTGGGCATGGATAGCAGTGGCGCAAACCGTAGACGCGGCAAGCTTCAGACAGTAAAGCTCTCTTGCCAGAGCAGGATGTGGAACTATGTTGTTAAAGGATTGAAGCCCTTCAAATGTTGAATGTAATTCTTTTTGAAACAATGCAAGTGCCCCTTTTAGGATAGTAGTGTCTCCATCAATACGTTCCAGGGCCTTGCGCGGTTGAAAGCTGGGGAGTTCATGCGGAGACCTGGTTAGAAGAAGGTCGTGCATGCTGTTTGTATGAACTGATTGCCGTTGTACTATTCTTGCGCCAGCTATAATCTGGGCACGGAGTTCAGGGACATTGAAGGTGTCTAGCGCAATAACAGCGTCAGCGCCGATATTCAGGGCAGTAATTTTTTCTTTGGTTTCACTTGCAGTGATTACGATCAGGTATGGATATAATGGTCTCCCATTGCTTTTGAACATAGGTATGTTTTGATAGTAAAGCCCTGTTATATTCGAATCCAGCACTATCATGCCTATGAACGGATCTTGCGCAAAAGTGTCGAATGCCTCCTGTCTGGTGTTTGCCACAGTATATCTATGCCCGATTTCGTCAAATGTAGACGAAATAATTTTAGCTAATATAGGGTCTCTTATGCCGATTAATGTTTTCATAGCGTTATAATGAGATGGCTAACCCTTAGCCTCTTTTTTAGCCTTTGACATAGGGAATATAACCTTAAAACAGGCGCCTTTGCCGGTCTTGCTTGTCACCTCTATTGTGCCTCCATGCTGCTCAACAAGTTCCTTGGTAATTGCCAGCCCTAAACCAGTGCCTTTTTCACCTGAAGTCCCTTTTTGAGATGCCTTTGAGAACTTGTCAAACAGGAATGGAATCTTGTCGCCTGGTATCCCGATCCCTGTGTCAGTAACTGTAAGAACCAGATTTTTGTCATCTGTTTGATCGATACTCACTGTGACCGAACCGCCC
>JAZDIE010000150.1:0-2702 GCA_043805295.1 Pseudomonadota bacterium | reverse complement strand
TTTATGCTTATCAGCGACGTCCCAATTGAGACAGATAAAATGTTTCAGCTTACTATGCTTCTGCCTGAGGAAATAGACGGAGAAAAAGAGATCGTATTTACGGCTGAAAGCAAATGGTGTAAAAATGACATCAATGCTGATTTTTTCGACACTGGATTTCAGATAGCAGGCATCTCACCCAGAGCGTTTAACGCCATAAAACTTTTGATAGAAGATTTTATGTTTATAAATCCCAAAGGTAATTCTGAGGCTCTTCACTAACCCTGCGGAAGATTTTAACAGGCGTTCAGGCTGAAGACTTAACGCATACCCCCCTTCAGCCTTCAGTCTATCTACCTGGTAAAAACTATGTCCATTAGAACAAAATCAATGATGCGCCTTTTGATGGATAACATTCCGATCGGCGTCATAGAGCTTAATGAATTGATGACTATTAATCCGGCATATTCCTCGTTTGCTGAAAAAGCGCTCGGCAAAAAGAACCTTGGCGGTAAAAATTTTTTTGAAGTGTTGGGCATTTCTGACGATATTCGGGCTAAAAAACAAAACTCGCTTAGCATGTTTCTGGATACGTTATTAAGGGAATTGCTTCCGGAAAAAGACCTTGCCGCACTCAACCCGTTTGAAGAGTTAGAGGTTGATCACGGCGATGTCCAATGGATTAGGCTGAAATATTTTCTTATCAAAAGGGGTGAGAACCGGCCAAACCACCTGTTGTGCCTTATAGAAGACATAACCGAAGAAAAAAAGCTCGCCGCGCAAATAGTGCGATCCCAGCGAGAAAATATGCAGCTCAAAACTATTGCAGAAAACCCGGACTTGTTCCTGGAGTTTCTCTCTGAGACCAAAAAAATACTCAATGCTGTCGAAAATTCGGCAAACTGTCTTAAACTAGACTCACAAATAAAGCCCATTGTGAACGAGATGTTCCGCGGAGTGCATACCATAAAAGGGGTAGCGGCCAGCTTCGGATTATCAGCAATAGCAGAGTCATCAAGCAAGATGGAAGATTTCTTGTCTCCTTTACGTGAGCAAGCGGTTGTTACCAAAGAGAATATGGCCATGATCCAGGAATCGTTCAATACCCTCTCAAAAGCATTTATTGAAGTGGTAAAAGATGCAGGCAAACTCTTAGGAGAAGATATATTCGGGGACACAGGCATGTCTATACGAATATCAGTAAAGGCATTACAAAATCAAATTAAACGAATAAAAAGCATTCCATTAGACTATGGCCAGGATAATGAAACGCTCATTAAGATAAAAGACGATATAGCGCAACAGCTTCAGAGGCTAACACTGGTCACTGCGCGGCGGGGGTTAGCCAGGTCATTGAAATTAATCCCTGACTTGATAAAGCGGCTGGGCAAAGAGGTTATATTTAATTTTGAAGGAGAAGAGACGTTGATCGATATTGAAGTGGCTGCCGAGTTAAACACCCCGCTCATCCATATAATACGCAACGCCCTGGATCACGGCATTGAATCGCCAGAGCAAAGAATTGAGTCAGGCAAAAATGAGGCAGGGACTATAAGCCTTAATGTAATACAAGATAATGGAAAGCTCAGGCTCAGAATTGCAGATGACGGCGCAGGCCTGGATCCGATCAAGTTAAAAAATATTGCACTGTCAAAGGGGTTTATTTCACAAGAGGAATACAACCGCCTCACCCCACAGGAATGCTGCGAACTTATATTTAAACCAGGATTTTCAACAGCAGATCAGATAACTGAAGTCTCAGGAAGAGGCGTTGGCATGGATGCAGTGCTTGCCTCAATCAAAGAACAGCTCAAAGGAGATATAATAATCAGTTCAGAGGTTGGCAAAGGGACTGAGTTTATAATCACCGTAGCATCCACGCCCTTTGTTTAAAATAAAATGATCCCTTTACGCGACTCACAAAACTCCAAAAGCTACCCATTTGTAAATATAACTCTCATTATCCTCAATGTGCTATTCTATTTCGGACAGCCCACACAGGGAGAAGCACTGGTTGGTTTTTTATCAAAATACGGCATAGTCCCTGCTCATTATTTTATAAACGTTATCTCCCATCAACTAAACATTATCGAACAGGTTGTTCCATTCTTTTCATTCATGTTCCTGCACGGCGGCATTTTACACCTTATCGGCAATATGTGGAGCTTGTATATCTTTGGAGATAACGTAGAAGACACCCTGGGATCAATGCGGTACCTGGCATTTTACATTGCCTGCGGAATCGCATCCGGGCTGGCGCACATCGTTTCTGATCCGACCTCCCAAATTCCGACAATCGGGGCAAGCGGCGCGATCTCTGGTGTGATGGGAGCGTACATGTTGCTTTTCCCAAAGGCAAGGATACTGACGATATTTTTTTATATATTTTTGGAAGTGCCGGCAATTGTATTCCTCGGCTTCTGGTTCTTGTTTCAATTCCTGAGCGCTGCCGCAAGCCAAGGACAATCAGGCGGCATAGCATGGTGGGCGCATATAGGAGGATTCATCTCCGGCATAATTTTATTAAAGCTCTTCACTCTTCTCCCTGAGTTCAAAATAAGCGGAATACCACGTCTTAAAATCCAAAAACGTTCCACTTCAGCCATAGAGGTGATACGGCCGATAGCCTTGGATAATGATTTGCACTTATACGGAAATCTTGTTATTTCTGAAAGAGAGGCTGAAATGGGAAGCCGCAAATTGATTGCTTTGGAGTTTAGAGG
>JAZDIE010000149.1:0-5598 GCA_043805295.1 Pseudomonadota bacterium | reverse complement strand
ATGAAAAGACACCTTAACACGCTCTTTGTTACAACCCAGGGCGCCTACCTTGCAAAGGAAGGAGAGACTGTCCTTGTGCGGGTTGAAAATGAAACTAAATTGCGCGTGCCTATTCATACGCTTGGCGGGATTGTCTGTTTTGGAAACGTCGGATGCAGCCCGTTTCTCATGGGATTTTGTGGCGAGCGGGATGTGGCAATCAGTTTCCTATCGGAACACGGCCGCTTTCTCGCGCGTGTGCAAGGCCCTGTCTCCGGCAATGTATTGTTGCGCCGGGAGCAGTACCGATGGGCCGATGATCTGGAACGTTCCTCCATGATTGCCTCCTCTGTTGTTTCGGGAAAGCTTGTCAATTGTCGGGCGGTTTTGCAGCGAGCAATCAGGGATCATGCGGATAAGATAGAAAAAAATCAGGTCGAAGAGGCATCCAGGCAAATTAATGAATCCATGCGCCGCCTTCACGAACATCTTCCCTTGAACGTGGTAAGAGGAATAGAAGGCGACGCCGCTCACGCCTATTTCAGTGTGTTTGATCAATTGATCACTGCCCAAAAGGAGAATTTTTTCTTTAAGGCGCGAAGCAGGCGGCCACCATTGGATAATGTAAACTGTTTGCTTTCGTTTTTTTATACCCTTGTATTGCACGATGTTAGATCAGCGCTAGAATCCGTGGGCCTCGATCCTGCTGTGGGGTTTTTACACAGAGATCGTCCTGGCAGACCGAGCCTTGCCCTTGATCTGATGGAGGAATTCAGGCCATGTATTGCGGACAGGCTGGCACTTTCGCTTATTAATCTACGGCAGGTTCAAAAAAATGGATTCAAGCAGTCTGAGTCAGGCGCGGTACTCATGACCGATGAAACCCGCAAGGAGGTTCTTATAGCATATCAAAAAAGAAAGCAGGAAGAGATACTTCATCCTTTTATTGAAGAAAAGATGAGTCTTGGCCTTGTCTTTCACATGCAGGCCATGCTTTTGGCGCGGTATCTTCGGGGGGATTTGGATGGATATCCGCCGTTTGTTTGGAGGTAGCAAAAAGAAAAAATGTTTGTATTGGTTAGTTACGATGTCGCGACTACATCAGTAGACGGTCGACGTCGTCTTCGCAGAGTAGCAAGGGCTTGCAAGGATTATGGACAGAGAGTGCAATATTCTGTCTTTGAGTGCATTGTTGACCCTGCTAAGTGGACTGTCCTGCGGCAACGGCTGATAGATGAAATAGACCCAAAGCAGGATAGTCTAAGATTCTATTTTTTGGGTTCAAATTGGAGAGGCAGGGTTGAACACATCGGAGCAAAACCAGCTATTGATCAGGAAGGACCTTTGATTGTTTAATAGGGTGCGCGAACCGGAAGTCAACATAATTTCACTGGAAGGTTCGCAATCTCTTTAAAGCCTTACTACAAGCGGCTTTGTAAAAAAAGCATGAATAAAATAGTAGTAATCAGACCGCAAGGAGGTGAAGGTTCGCAGGTTCTGATGAAATTTGTCAGTTGTCTTGCCAAGTTAGAGCAAGACAGTCGCCCCCCGCGCGGGGGCGTGGATTGAAACTTTGTAATTCCAGTCAAAACACTTCGGCAATTAAGTCGCCCCCCGCGCGGGGGCGTGGATTGAAACATGCTGGGCATCCCGTATTCGCTGGTTACCCCTCGTCCGCCCCCCGCATGATTCCCTGAATGATCGGATAGAAAAAACGAAGGCAAAAAAGGAAGAACTCTTAAAGATGCTGGAATATTCTGTATTACCGTTACACAACAATAACGCGGAACAAGCAGCGCGTGCAGAAAAACGCAGGCAAGATGTGAGCTTGCAAACCAAAACGGAAGAAGGAACAAAAGCTAAAGACACGTTTTTGACAATTACCCAAACAGCCTATGATTTTCGTAAGGGTAAGGCTGTCTGTTCTCGAAAATTCGTCCACTCCCCTGCTTTTTGAATAGGATACCAGGATACTATCAAAAAATGATTGCATAATTCCTACTCTGTCGTAGACAGTAGGAATTATATGGTTTACGGATGTTACTTTGCAAGGTAACAAAAAAATCGGACAAACTTCAACACAAGGAAAAACCATGCGATCTACTAAATCACAGACTAAAGCCTTCATTTTCGTTTTTCTGCTTTTTTCATTCCTATTCACTGGCTGTGCAGTTTTGACGACCTCTCAAGTCAAGGAAGTTGAGAAGTTTGCAAAAGCAAGCCAGGGGTATAGCGAATTGCCTGGAGCGCTTGTTCAATCTTACGGAATATTAATTAGAAACAGCAAATTATTAAGTGTAACTCGCAAAGAATTCGGACAAACAGATAAGCAAGGCGGGATTGATACATCTGAAGCCAATGATGCATTTGAAACCATTAAATCAGCCTACAAGGATGAAATGGATTTTACAGCCGCCGGCAAACAAATGGATGCAGCGCTATCTGTTCTTAATATCTATTCCAATCTGTTGACTTCCTTAGTTTCTGGCAACTTCTCAGACGCATTAACTGATAGTGCGGAAAAGCTTGGCAGATCTCTGGATAAAGCAACTGATGAATATAACGATAAATATAAAACAGATGTTCCGTTAAAAAAGGTTGGTGGCTTAATTGCCATGGGCATACGATCATCAGGTGGTCTATATATACGCCAAAAGCAGGCGTCGATTCTTAAAAACACTATAAATGAAGCAAACCCACTAATTGTAAATCTAATGGATGCAATCCAAATAATCGCATCAGAAAAACTCAAACCTTCATTTGTAAATTATGAAAAGAATTATATAGGTAAAGAATTCAAGGCAGCGGTAAACGACAAAAAACAGGTTGATATATCTACTGTTTTATTCGTTTACGATAATGTGTATAAAGCCCGCCAATTAATTATCCTTTCTGACCAGATTTCCAAGGCGGCTGAGAATTACAAAAAAGCACACATGGACTTAGTTGAGAATACCCGTACCAGGAAAACATTAGATGTAATCAGGCAGATTGAAGCGCTTTCAAAAGAAGTCAAAGCTGCGAATAAAGTCAAAAAGGATGTTGGCAAATAGCCTCTTCTTCAAAGAAAGGAGTAACTTCAAATGGCAAATACCGAAAGTGTTCTAAATCTAGTGCGCGAGGCTGAAGACATCGTAACCGATACTCTTGAAAAGCCGGGGCTAACCCCTTCTCAACGCATAATATTGAATGACTTATCTGATGTATTAAGGGAAACTGACAATTTGCTCTTATTAAATGATCTAAATGAAAGCATAGAAGAGCTTAAGGTTAAATCAAAAAAGCTTGAATCTATAAATGGCCAAATAAAGAAGCAAATTAAAAATCTTGAAAAAGTTTCAGACAAGGTAGCAGTAGCCGCAAAAGCCATAGATGCCATTGTCAAAGCATTCGGATCCCCTGTCAGCGCGCTTTGTTAAAATGAAAATACCCCTGCGCCGACATTCTGGCCTTGACACCGCCTCGCTCAAGCCATAACCCTGGCTCTTCTATTATACTGCCGATCCTCGCAGGAGTTCCATCAGAAGCCTCAAGCGCAATCTGTTTTATTTCTTCTCTGTACTGAGGAGAAGCAGTAAAAGCAAGCTCATAGTCTTCCCCACCGTGCAAGGCAAAGTCCAGAGGATTACGGCTATGCCTCCTGGCAAATACCAATAATTGTTCAGAAAAAGGCACTGCCTTTTCTTCAACTACCCCCCCTACCCCGCTCGCCTCGCACAAAAGCAAAAGGTCTTTTGATATGCCGTCTGATATATCTATCATTGCAGAAGCTATCCTGCGCTCAGCCAGACGATTACCAATCCCAAACCTGGGAAAAGGCCTCTGATGCCTGGCAACCAAACGAGAATAGCTATTGATATCCCCCCCGCCTAACAAAAGAACTTCAAGCCCTGCGGCAGAGTCGCCTAATGCGCCAGTCACCCAAATATCATCCCCTGCCCTGGCCCCTGAACGGAGCACAACATCCCCTCTCCGGCATGTCCCTAAAAGGGTCACAGACACAACAAGGTCTTTGCCGACTGACACGGTATCTCCTCCAACCAGCGCAACCCCGCTCTCAATGGCCATTGCACGAAATCCATGGATAAACGACTCAAATGCAGACACGGGGGTTGATGGCCTAAGACCAATTGAAAGCAATGCGGTCGCCGGACGCCCGCCCATAGCCGCGATATCGCTTACGCTTACGGCAAGCGCCTTCCACCCAAGGTCTTCATAGGAAAGGGTTTGTTCTTTGAAATGAACACCCTCAACAAGCATATCTGTAGTAATCAGCAATGGATCGCACCCTTTAAACTCAAGCACCGCGCAATCGTCGCCAATCCCTTTTTTCACAAATCCGGCAAGACAAGGAAAAGCCTGTGCGATCATACGGATTGCACCGGACTCTCCCAATTGGCTCAAAAGTTCTTCTGGCATAGCGATACCTCTCTATAGACCACAGACCACGAAAGCACACGGTCAATCCTCAACAAGCAGGCAGTAGATGTAGAATTTATTTCATGGTTGACTCTACACTGCTCATTATTATAAAAACTCACAGCAACTATTCAGGTGAATAGACTAAAGACCGAAGACTGAAGGTTTTTAGTTATAATTCATCTCTGGTTGTCGCAGGCGGAAGCCTTCAGTCTAAACACCTAAATAATTACCTCTCGGTTTATATAATGAAATCATTTTTTCTACGCTCCCTGTTGGCGATAACATCAGGTCTGCTTTTAACAACAGCGTTTCCCAAGATAGACTGGTCATGTCTTGCATGGGTCGCCTATATCCCTTTATTTGCGTCAATAAATAACCAGCCGCCACGAACAAGCTTTTGGCTCGGTTTTATTGCAGGTATTTTTCACTACACAACCCTTATATACTGGATCGCCAATGTATGCCACAACTATGGCGGACTTCCGCAAATTGCGGCGTTTGCGATTATGCTCCTTCTGGCAGGTTATTTGAGCCTGTACACTGCGACTTTAGCCTTCCTGGTATCTGCCTGCAAGGCAAAAGACATTGACTATCCGATAAGCGCCCCTGTTATATTGGTCAGCCTTGAATTTTTACGATCTATATTCCTCACCGGCTTTCCATGGGCCGAACTCGGACATTCTCAATATCAAAATATCTTGCTTGTGCAAAGCGCGGACATATTCGGAGCTTATGGGGTGTCTGCTTTGATCATCGGCGTAAACGCCGCCCTGTTTGTTGCGGCTAAGAACTTACAACATATCCGAAAGACCCACCTCAAACCATTAACCATAATGCTGATCCTGATATCTCTGTTTTATTTGTACGGCACTATCAGGATAAGGGGAATAGACGCTGCGTCAAAGTCTGCTCCCAAAAGCAACATAATGATCATACAGGGAAATATAGACCAGTCTCTTAAATGGAATCCTGTGTACCAAATAAGTACTATTAAAAAATATATCGACATGACCCTGGCCGCGCAAGACGAACACACTGATTTGATCGTATGGCCTGAGACAGCGATGCCGTTTTATTTCTCAAAAAACCTTGAGCTGACTGAACTAGTAAACAAGGGAACTCTGAAGTTCAAAGCCCCCCTGCTTACCGGCAGCCCTGCGTGTATCCAGGGAAAAGAGGGAGAATATCGCTACTATA
>JAZDIE010000148.1:0-19080 GCA_043805295.1 Pseudomonadota bacterium | reverse complement strand
GATTGCTTGAGGCATGGGCATTATGGCATTCCAGGCACTCACCCCGGCCAAACAACCCATGCACCACTCCACCTTTAACCTCGTCCAGCATACCCTTATGACAGGTAAAGCATAACTTGGTCTTACTTTCAGCAAGCAGTTTATCGTTTAAAGATGAATGCGGGTTATGACATGAGGAGCATCCCTGTTTTCGAATAGTGGTATGTACGTTTATCCGGTCAAACAATTTTTTTTCTTCCTGATGGCATTCATAGCATTTTTCTTTCTCCTGGATTGGCAGCATCGCAGGTTGATCAGAGGCATGCGGATCGTGACAGATCACACAAGCCTCTTTATTGGTTGTTGCGCGGATCGGTTCATGCATATTTTGCCTTGTAAATTCAGAGGAATCAGTATGGCATTGATAGCACAAATCCTTGCCTGAATCCTTGATCATATTTTCAGTATTAGATGCGTGGGGATTATGACAAGGCAAACACTGGTTTTCCTTGACCGGTTTATGTGTATGTTGTTTTGTGAATTTTTCTTTTAGGTCTTCGTGGCAACTATAACAGATAAGCCCATCTGGAAGCTTAGTCACTCCTTTGTTGTCGGATGCGTGAGGGTTATGACATCCAAGGCAGTTTCCATCTTTAACCGGAGAGTGGACGTGTGTCTGTTGCAACAAACCCTCCTCAGCAGAATGACACGAGTAACATAACTGAGAGCCTTGTTGTTTGACCGTCACCCAGCCTCCTGAAGGAGGCTCATGGCAGGCATTACACTCATTATTATTAACAGGGGAATGGACAAATTCTCTAAGCAGCTTGACGTTTGACGAAGAATGGGGGGTGTGGCAAGAGACGCACTCGCCCTTGCTCACGTCATACCCTGAATGCTTTTCAGCAAATCCTTTCTTTGCAGGATCATGGCATTGCGCGCAAACCTTGTTTGAAGAATCAGAAAGTAGTGAAGCAAACTCAGATGCATGTGGATCATGACAAGCTAAACACCCCTTGCTGGCAATAGGGTTATGCACGGTAGCCCGATTAAAGCCATCTGCCTTATGACATAAAAAACAAAGATCGTTCCCGCCCTTTTTAAGCAGATGATCATTCGCAGACGCATGCGGATCATGACAGCCTGTGCACTTTGCATCCTTGACAGGTGAATGAAGATTCTTTTTTTGCATAAACTGACCGATATTTTCATGGCAGCCTATACAGAGCTTAGAGCCTTCTTCCTTAAGATATAGTCCGCTTATCACTCCATGCGGTCTGTGACATGATTCACAATTTTCTTCCTTAATGGGCGAATGAACAACCGGATTCCCCTTAAAGGTTGTCATCTCTTTTTCATGGCAATCAAGACACTTCTTTTTAACGCCTCCCCCTTGTAGCTGCTTTGGCATACAACCAAAGAAAAGGCCTAAAACAATTCCTGCTAACACTAAAAGATGCAACAGAAAGCCTATTTTTTTCATATCTCCTGATCCTCTTAGAGATGACTTAGTAGTCTACTTATCGGTTGTTTTTCCTGTGGGTATAGATACTCCCGCATCATGAATAGGTTTGTCTTGTTTTTGGGGTTGAAGTGTCTGACCAGAGGCCTTTGGATGTATGAACTGATCGGACAATTTGTTCAATTCTCTCTTATTGATCCGTATCTTTGCGGCCTTTTTCAAACCCGATATATATTCCTTAAAACAGGACTCAAGCTTTTCCTTTTCCACAACACCTCTTATTGTATCCGCTGTTTCGGAAAACTCATTGATCTCTCCGCCTCGCTTTCCCTTTAATTTTAAGATATAAAATTTCCTCTCAGCCTCAACAATACCACTTGTCTCACCAGCCTTGAGTTCAAGTATCGCTTTGCTGACCACGGAAGAAAGGGATCTCAAAGACACCCATACGTTCTCGCCTGGGACAGGGTCGTCTACAGATTCTTTGGAAGCAAGAAATTCAAAGCCCGCCCCTTGCTTTAACTCTTTCATGGCAGCCTCAGCGTCACTCCGCTGTAAAAAAACAATAGAATCAAACCATACCTCATAGTCTTTTCTGAACTGATCTTTATGTGTATTATAATATACTTCCAACTCTTTTTCAGAAACAACAGCCCGCGGACCAATCAGGTTTTGCTGGTAGTAACCAATCAGGGCTTGCTTCTTGTACTCCTCGATCTTCTTTTGAAAGGATGGATCTTTCATATAGTCTCGTTTAAGCGCCTCTTGCTCTACCAATTCGTATGTAATCAACCGATCAAGGATCTCTTCACGCTCCTTCTTTAGTATTTCTTCCGTAGCAGGAACCCCTGGAAATAGGTCCGGCCGCTTTTGCTTTACTTCATCAGCAAAGTCGCAAGCGGTAATCTCCTTTCCATTAATCCTGCATATAACAACCTTTTCCTTACATTCAATCGATCTGGGATTTAACAAGACAAATAACTTTGAATCAATATCTATATGCGCCTTACCCTTTAATATAGCAACATAGCCTTCAGAGAGTTCAGCCTCTTTTTGTTTTAGCAACTCCTTTTTCAACCCCTTCTTTGCCTCTTCAAATCTCTCTTTTGGAGCGACCAATATCTCTTCAAGTTTCAGAATATAAAACCCGGAAAAGGTCTCCAGGATATCGGTCCTTTGACCGCGCGTAAGTTTTGCAATCGCCTGTTGAATAAATTCAGGAAGATCTATAATATATACAGCCGTCCCCGCTTCTTTTTTTTGAGGCTTCCAAACAGACTTCTTTTCAACGACCTTGTCGAAATCCACCCCTTTTTTCAATAGCTTCAGCGCCTCTTTTGCCGTTTTTCTGTCTTTTGTAATAATTTGTTTTATTTTTACCTGCTTATAATCTTTTGAATATTTTTTGCTCAGGTCTTCATCTGTTACCTCTCTCTTGTCGTAGACCTCTTCTTTTCTAAGTTTAAGCACTGACTGAATCAATATATAATGATTAAGCTTTTCTTTGAAATCAGCCTCTTTTTCAAGATTAAGCGCTTGCGCATCCTGAAGCATAAGTCTTTCGTTGATCAATTCGTCGAGCATATTTTCAAGTTTCATCTCACGTATAGCCATATCAAAACGCTCGGGCGGGATGCTTTCATGCACATGTTGGATATAATCCTTAAACTCTTTTACCTCTATATTTTCATTATTTACTATTGCAATAACTGATGAATCCTTAACCATGCCGGTCTGGAGAGCACAACCGGAACAAATTACTAAAGCAATAGCTGTCATATAACCCCAAATATAATTGATAAATAATAAACGCCTATCAGAATACATTGACTTAACGCCCCCTATTTTAATAGTATAAAAAATTGCATTTTAAATAACTTTAGGCACTTAACTTGAAGGTATAATCTCACCTTTTTATGGTATGGTTGCCACCAGCTCTTGAACAACCTTACGGACAAGCTCAGGCCCTGACCTCACTCTGCCTCGACCCAAGATCGTCTCATAATCCCTGCCTGAACGCTGCCCCTCTCCCATCCAAATAATAACGCCGGATTCTGAATGAATCATACGGGCAGAAATAGAAATCTCAGGAATCCCTTCATCGTCAAGGTTCTCCCCATATTGTTTAACAGAACCTGCAACCACAGCATCTACATTCAACCGCTTTCCTATGATCTGAAGCTCTTTTACGCCGATCCCGTTCCTGGGTGTGATTCTTTCTCCCACAAGCAACATCTGCAAATTTCCCTGGAATTCAACCTTCCATTTTCCGGTTTCAAACAACTTCTGCACAAACGCCCGAGTTACAATCTCACCCGCATTTTTGAACTCTGTATCGTTTGAAAAAGGTAGAACAGCAATTTTTTTTACTTGATAAATATCAAAATTCTGCTTTAAAAAAACATACGGCGGAACAACCTGAGTGCATGCCCCCAGAAAAAATGCACAACCAACCAATAAGTTTACTATGATAAACTTAAAACCAAGACACAACTGGTTCATATCTCGAACTGTTTTACAGCATGCCTTACATCTGAAACACACGCCCTCAACTTTTTAAGCGCCTCGGATGTAATCTCTGTATCCGGACTATCAAGAAGTCTTTCGACCTTTTCCAGGGTAAGACTTATCTCCTGTACCTTTTCGCTTAATTCTTCAGACATCTCGTTTATGGATTTTACCAGATCCTTGCATTCGTCATGGTTTCTCAGGCGAAGCCTACGCCTTAAATCCCCTTGACTAATCTCGGCCAATTCACGTTCTATCCGGTAAAGCGGACCTGCGATCGAATGTGGAAAGAACAAAGCAAAAACCACACCCACAAGAAAGCTTATGCCAAAGCCTATGATAACAACAGGAAAAAGATACTCTAAAAAATTTTTTATCTTGATATGAGCGCTTGAAAAAAGGGGGCCAATATCCTGGTTGCTATAAAAATAAAAGGCAACGGCAAACAATAACAACGCCATAAAAATAATCAGCCATATCTTTACCAGCATTGCAAGCTGCATCTTTGTGTTAATAGATAAATTGATAAAACGCGACCTTTTTCTATAGGCAATATCGCTTGAGCTGCTCATAACACTAATCCTTTCGGAGTTGCGCCTCTGGATAGAGGCGCCTAACCTTGAACTGAATTAAAGGTTTTAGTTCAGGCGCTATTTAGTAATCGGCATGACAAGAGTCACACAACCCTCTCCCTTGTTTTCGTCCAAAATGAGGAATGTTACTGCCATGATTCTCATGGCAAGTAACGCAGGTTATGATAGAACCGTCAAGCAATGGAAGATCAGGAGGGGGCTTCATTCCTTTCCGAAGCACTACGCCAACCGGATGAGAAACGCCAAGCGTATCTGGCGTATGGCATTCATAGCAAAGGTCGATCCTCAGCTCCCGTCCGGTGCGCAATCCTTTTTTGCTCATGCCTGGTTCTTTTCCCAATGCCATTGCTTCAATCTCATGCAACGCGGCATCAACTGTTCCATCAGGTACTTTTAAATATTCAACCTTGAGGGTTACAGGTTCTGTTGTTTCAATATAAAGCCCCAGGTTATTATCCGCCAAAAACCATTGGTAACGCTTCACGGAAATATGCGCGCCAGACAGCGACTCCTGTGCAGTATCTTCGGTAGTTATAAGTGGGCTGATTACTGAAGTATCGATAATAAAATCAGAAGAGGCCGATTCATTACCGCGCATATCACGCGCAACAATTCGATAATGGTAAGTTTTGCTTTGTTCAAGCCCTGTAATAGTAACCTCATGCCGTGTCTTAAACAAACTATCCATAACTCCTTTAGAACCATACTTTTCGGACAAACCATACTCAACGCGGCAGGTCGTTGGTTCGCTGGTCTCCCACAAAATAGCGGTCTCAATAAAAATTCTTTTCACTACTGGGCTGTTTTTTACTTTAGATATAACTGGCGGATCGACATCTGTTTCTCCTGTCCTGACCGCTTCTTCAGGAATTATACCTCCCAGCTCCCACAAAACCATCTCCTGGCCAGCAGTATTACGGGCAACAGCCTTAAAATCATAGCGGGATTTCTTATCAAGCCCTTGAAAAATCAAGGCATGCTCGATTGAATAGCCTGGTTGACTCACCTCTTCTGGTTTAACAACAGGCCCCCATTCCTTTGCGATGTTCTCCGCCTGGCTTTTTATGTGGCACTGCTTGCACTTTTTTTCACTGAAAATAGTATGAGCAAATTTGTAGCTTCTTCCTTGGTCATAGACCTTTCCATGGCATGAAATACACTCACTTGTCTTTATAAGCGGCATCGCTTTACCGGTAATCCCCCATACCCCTAACAATAGACCCGCGCATCCCAAAAAAAATAATATCTTTTTCATATAGCCAACACTTGATAAAATCATAAAAAGTCTCAAACTCGACGGATTCGCAAAAAGCTCCAGGTGCAAGGCGCGTGAGTCGGGGAAGGACGAGGCGTACTTCCTGTACGGTGAGTCCTTTCACGACAAAACGCAACGTAGCAAATGGACTTTTTACGAATCCGTCAAAAATCTTCAACCCAAGGCGACACTGTAGCGCCTTTTTTTGTCTCACCGCCCCCCTTGTCGCTGGAAGGAACTATCTCTATTTTTTGCCTTTCTGTCGAGAAGGTATTCCCTGCAACGTCTCTAATTTCAAGGGTATACATCAATGTATATTGTTTATTGGTTAGCATCTTTTCTGGAGCGGTGCAATGTAAAGTTGCAGGTATTTCACTGGTTCCATCAAACCTTGCCAGGCTTTTTTCTTCTGCGTCATAGATAGATATATTCCATGAGGCGAGATCTGCTATGTCTTTTGTTTCAACCTTTAACTCTATAATGTCTTTTTCGATTTTATCGAATTGCAACTTAACCTGGGGGGGGATTGCATCAACTGATATATCAACACCCTCAGAAGACGAGATATGGCCAGCCTCGTCTTCTACTATCACCCTGGCAATATATGCCCCGTCCTTTAATGTCTGGCCAGAGTTGTCTTCACCATGCCATACAAGCGACTTGGGCAACTCCCCTTCACCGCCTGATGATCTAACTACCTTACCTTCTTGGTCGGAAATCTCAATCTTCCAGCTTTTAAGTTTGTCGGAACTTTCTAAGGATAGGAAAAGATTGGCAGAATCATTTATGCCATCGCTGTTGGGAGATATAAGTCCTGGCGTAGCCTTCAAGGCTATAGCCGGAGGCGTATTATCAACAACAAGCCGCGTTAACTCCTCAAAGAAAAAAACTTTGTTTACATTTCCGATGGCATAAAGACTAAGCGGGTACACCCCTTCTATACCAGGGGCAAGAAAAGATCCCCGAAACCACCTGTCTCCTTCTGTAGCCAGGCTAATATCCTGGTTATTAAGAACTCCGGTTATATATTTAGGCTTACCCTCAATTTCTCGTATCTCAACAACCAGGGTCACCTGAGTTCCCTCTTTTACTCTTGCAGGATAAAGACTGGCATGAACGATCTCAAACGGACTCATCAGGCTGTTCTCTGCTTTTGTGGTCGTATCGATCTTTTCCTCGACGACATCAGGCATATTAGAAAAAAGCCGTTCTACAGCGCGCGGCGCAAGTTCGTCCATTGTGTTTATCTTTCCAATACCTAAAAGTCCTGCAAAATCATCTCCTGACAAAAAGACAGAGGTAGCCCACACAACAGAAGAATCTTTAGCGTTTAACATCTGCGCGCTTATATCTATTTGGGGCGTATTCTCTTCTTTAATCATATTGACAGCGCCCATAATAATCACATCACTTCCAAGGGTTTCGCCAAGCTTGCGCATAATTGATTTGTCAGCAAGCCTTATCCGCCTTACTCGAGTTGAGAGTAAAAAATCATCCACCAACTCAGACGAAATTACATTATATCCCCTTTTCTGCAAATGACTGGAAACCAACTTGTTAATCTCCGCATGCAGGTCCTGTCCCGTAAGGTTTTCAAACGGAAGTATAGCTATTTTTTTTAAGGAAACAGATGGCTCAGCAGGAGGCAAAAACACTGCGAGTAACAATAATATCGCTATAGGAGCTATACTGAATCGCATGTTTCATACAAAAAAAGGTTTATAGGCTGAAGGATGTTTCATAACCTTCAGTCTATAAACCTGAATAGTTACGCAGGATTTATATAAATAGTGTATCCAGCATCTCGCTAACAAGTTTTCTGCAAAGGTCATCCGGACTCTTACTCCCTATGCCGAATAGTTGTGTGGAGATGTCGTCTCCCTTTAAATTGTGTGTAGACTCCCACAGAATGGCGTATGAGCTTATATCTATAAGTTTCAAGGAAAGAGATACTTCAGGGAAGGAGGCATTCCCGACCCTGGTATCTCCGTACTGGTGAACCGAACCGATGATAATAGCCTCTACGTTAAGCCTTTTTCCTGCTCTTTCCGCTATTTCCTTAGTAAGAAGCCCACCTTCTTTTAATCCCTCTTCCCCCAAGACCTTAAACGCCTCCCCAAACTCTACAACATCAAAAAAACCGCGGCGCAATATCTCAGTGGCAACTACATTCATAACCCGTCCTGATGCGAACTTATCGTTTGTAAAGTTTGAAAACGGCGCGATTGCCACTTTTTTTATATAAGAAAAATCAGCGGTGGCATGCAGATAACTCTCAGGCCCTTTACAGCCTGATAGAATTAGACAAAAAGAAATAAGGGCGGCGCTAATTATACTTATCTTTGGTTGACGCATCGCGAAATTCTTCCTTTAAAAACTTGCAGAGAGCGTACTCGTTACTGTGTCAGTCTGGAAGTCAGATCCTGCTTCTTCTTCGTTAATCCGGTCATACCGGCTGTTTAAAAAAATGCTCCTGCTCAATTGCCATCCCACCTCAGAGGAATATGTTGTTTGGGGTTCATCCGCCAGTGTTATGCCATAGCTCATGTTCAGCCGCACCTTTTCGCTTAAAAGCAAGCCAGCAGTATAATCGTGGGCTTGGGTATCGTTCCCCTGATCGTCAAAGGTCATTTCATATGACCATGTCAGATTAAATCTACGAGTCGGACGATAAGACATATCCATATCAAAATTGGAACTATGCGATGAGATCTCAATGCCATCCTGGCTCTGCTGGTCTGACCAGGTGGTATTATAGTTGAATTCGGTTGTCAATGCACGGGTCATATCAAGACGCAGACTGGAGCCAACCCCTTTGCTGGCCGTTTCTGATTCAGAGACGCAATTGTCTGTATAGCTATAAGAACCGTCAGTGCTGAAATCGACCTGATCATGGAGCTTGGCTGATACAGCAAGGAGAGAAGATGTATTCTTGGACTGGATTTGCGAACCTACCTTAGGCGCAGAATGGCTCACAGAAAGACTCGTGGTTAGCGTCTCAAGCGGTGAAGAGGATGCGTGCACTGAATAAATATCCGAAGAACTATCTTCTGCTTCAGAATCATAGGCCAAAGACTTTTGGTACTGAACCCACGTCTTTATATCCTTAGGCAGATCAGCGTCAAAGCGGGTGTTGAAGTTATGAGTCAACCTTTTCTCAGAAAAGCCGGGATCTGCCTCATTCTCATCCTGGGCAAGGCTATATCCAAGCTGTGCCCAGCGCGTTGGAGTGCCAGACGTGCTGAATATGATATTCTGCCTTTTCTCACTGGTTGACGATGTAGTATAGGCTGCCTGGCTGTTCATTGAAAAAATCCTCATCTCAGTAACATATAATTCCGAGCTTCCTCGACGTGTGTTTACCGCTTTAAAATATCTGGCTGTTGTCGGGGCAAACGAGATCTCAAACCGTTTCTCATGGGTGTTATATGTTGAATCTGAATTTTGAATCCTGGTCCATCTTGTAGTGGCAGTGTTATCATCCGCCCAATAAACATCCCATTCAATAGGGTCAAGGTCATTATCAAGGTAAGCGTCATTGGTATAGATATGTATCACCCTCGCCTCTTCTGGCCGAACCAACTCCACCCCTATGTTATGATATCTTTCCCCTGATATACCCCCTATGTTGATATTCCCTTCTCTTGTGATCGTGTTATTAACAAGAAAAGACGCATCTCCAAGAGTGCCTGTGGCTGGATCAGTATCCAGTGCATATAAGCCAGCGCCCCGTCCAAGTTCAAGCTGGAAATCAACTGTCTGCCCCCCTGTAACGCTTTCCATGTCCCTGGCATACAACCGATATGCGCCTGAACTACTAAGCCGATTATTAAAAAACGACTGAGAGTATGCCGCCCGGCCTTCATTGCTGGCTGTATTTTGCGTAGCATCTTGTACAATATCATCGTTAGCGCCTTTTGAGTGGGCTACGGCTAGTTCAAGCCCCTTTAATGTATAATCGGTCGTAGCCTCATAAAACTTAGATAATTTATTGATCTGACTAGGCAATAATTGGTCGTATGTCTTTACCTCATCATACCTTAGACCGAGCGCAGGATATACCTCAGACTTGCTGTGCAGGCTGGTTGTCCATGTCTCGTCAGTAAGACGAGGGTCGTCCGAAGACCTGCCAAGCAACTCAAGACCACGCTCGTTGAGCTGGTAGCCTCCGTTTGCGTCAAAATACTCATTGGTAAGACCAAGGCGGATATTCGGATAGAGATTGGTTGTTTTGGACTCGGCCGTCTCCGATATATTGACACCTACTCCAGTGCCTAGCGATAAATTTCCTGTGATTTCCTTTCTCAGGCCAAGATTATATGTCTCATCAAGAAACCACGATTGGGTCTTGTCCCCTTCGGTCTTTGATGTGATAGACCGCCAGCCAATCTGGGCATTTCCACTGATATCTTTTCCCCATAATGCAGGGGCAAAAAAAAGGGGCAATAGCAATACTGATATAGACACACACTGATATAAAACAATATTTACCCTTACCATTTACAACACCACCCCTACCACTCCATCATTTTTTATTGGGTAAAAATAGCTATACCATACGGCATGCTACCTACTGAGATTGTTTTTTCCACTTTTTCTGAGATAAGGTCAATAATGGAAATATCACCCGAATCCTTGTTTGTTACATATAGCTTTTTTCGCACGCTATCAACCGCCAGGCTTGAAGGGGATCTGCCGACCCTAACACCCTGCAACACGATCCCCATGCCAGAATGGAAAAACGCAATAGAATCATCGTCTTTATTTATAGCGTATATCCTCCCTGAAAATCCGCAAGAAAGCCAGCCAGGCTTAAAACCAGCCCTGATCTTTCTGGTCACAAGATCAGGAATATTTACAACCTCTATCTCATCAGTAGTTTCACCGCCCACATAAAGTTGCTCGTCACATAAAGTCATATATCTAGGACTTATGCTAACAGCCAGAGCGCCTACAACCCTATGCGTATCCATACTGATAATAGATACAGAAAATGAACCGGAGTTTGCAACGTAAAGCTCTCTTCTGTCGTTATCAGCTACTATAGAAGTGGGGTTTCGACCAACGTTTATACGTTGTATAACAAACAAGGCATCAAGGTCTATGACTGAAACTGTGTCTGATTTGGGATTAGTCGCAAATAAAAACCTGCTATCCCATGAAATGGCAAGGTCACTTGGCGCATATCCAAGATTATCTATGGTATTTAACACCCTATTCGACAATGTATCAATCACTGAGACTGTTTTTGACCCTGCGTTAGCTACATAAGCCTTATCACCAGACGCGCTCACGATAATACATTGGGGCCTCTGCCCAACAGCGATCGCGCCCACCACAAAGTCATTCACAGTCTCTATTATGGTCACGCAATCAGATCCCTCATTTGAAACGTATGCAAGCGCGTTTTTCAATTCCAATCCTTGAGGCCTTGCTGTCATGCCAGGACTAAATATGTAATTCTCCTTGATTGATTTATCCGCATCCCAATCTATAAAAATAGTCTGAGACTCATAACTATGAATAGTAAAAGGGACATCAAATATGACACTCCCCTGACTCGCCTGCTCATGCACTGCATTTGGAAGCGCCAAACTTGATCTGGCATCCCCCCTGTGAACATATGCCTCTTTCACGGTAAATGATATTTTTTTATAGTCATCTGCTGGCAGCCGGAATTCCCCTAGATTTATCTGCTGATCCTTGATTTCGCTTGAACGTATATTTATCGCATCTAATGTTACATCAACCCATTTATCCTCTTTGTTAAGAAGCCCCATGCCAATAAGGGTAAAGGATATATCGGAAGACGCCTTTCCCAGCGTGGAAAGATAGAAAAAAACCTGCCCTGTGTTTCTCTTGTCCGTTTGCTTGAGATCAGGAGCCGCAGCACAACCCAAAAAGAAAACAGACAATAAAAAAGAAAATATCCATATTAAACGTCCCATATGCTCACCTCTTATATATTATTGCATAACTATTGATGAAGTCGTAAAAAGTCGAAAAATCGTCATTGCCCGACTTGATCGGGCAAACCAGACCTTATAACCAATTGAATATACTGGCTCCCCCGGTCAGGCCGTGGAATGACGGGGTGTGAGTTTCGACTTTTTACTGCTTCAACAACTATTGTCTTACAGGTGTTATCTTAAAGACCTGCACCCTGTTGTTAAAGGTATCTGCAATGAGCACATGCCCCTCCCTATCGGTACAAATATCATAAGGAAAATTCAACCACCCTGGAGCCCATCCCATGCCGGCAAATTCAAATAAATATTCCCCTTCCATAGAATATGCCGAAGCCGTGTGCCGCATATAGTCTATAATATATATAAGCGCTTTCGCGACATCTACACTTATCCCCTTTGGCCTGCTCATTTTGCCGGTTGCGCCTCCTTTTTGACCAAATTTGCGCAAAAAATTCTCTTCGCCATCGTATACATAGACCCGCCCGTTCTCTTCGCTTAATAAATATATTTTACCATAATCATCAATCTCTACATCATTAATAGTTGCCTTTACTTTCTTCTCTTCTACAGTCTCCGTGGGATTCAGCAAGTGGGAAAAGTTTCCATCCTTATTGAATACCACTACCCCTTCGTATCCGTCTCCTGCTACATATAGCTTCCCTTGCCGATCATGCGCCAGGTTGCGTGGAGAAAAACTATCCGCTCCCTCAAAATCTTTAAACTGGATATCCCTTTGCCACTTCAGGCAAGCGTTTAATACTGACAGTCTGCCGTTAGGATGTTTTTCACTCCCTGCCTGTATCACAAAAAGATTCCCCTCTGCGTCAACAGAAACCGCTAATGGCGATTCAATTCCATCTGCTCTGTCTATTGTAATCAGCGGGAAAAAATCGTTCATATAAATCAGGATTCTGTTATTGCCGCAGTCCACAATATATATCTCCCTACGGTACGAATCATAAAACAACCGGCAAGGCGATGACAATCGTTTGCCTTCGTAATCATCTAATATTATATGTACGACATCTACTTTGGTAAGGTTCTCGGCGTTAACTAAAACAACAACAGGGTATATAAAAAAAGACGCAATATATGTAATAATGCCAATAGAGATAAATCGCTTTAAAGAAGGAGGGCTGAACAGCATACCTGACAGTTCCAAACTATAGACTTTAAGAGAATGGTTTTGGACTGCGTTATCGGTCGAAATTCCTTGTGCGGCGTACAGGAAGTACTCCTCCGCGTATTTCTCCCTCTGGCCTTGCCAAAATCATTCTCTTAAAGTCTATAGTTTCTTTAGGAAAGAAAACGATTGGCCTTAACCCGGCTACTTAAAAAACAATAGCCTAATAATAAGATAATTTTTCTGAAAAAAGAAGGGGGGAAGTGAAGGGTCTCAAGCAACCTTTATTAATCATCCTTTTGGGTGTGACATACAAAGCATCCGTTCCCTGTGGCTCCGCTGCCACCGGCAAGCATTGTGCTGTAGTCCCACCGAAGGATATCTTTATATGGGCTGCCGTGAGGTCTGTGACAGGAAAGACACATTACAATATCAGTTGTTCCTGGCGTTACTGCCGAGCTTGGGGAAGAAGGCAGCGTCTGTCGGGCCACAGGCGCTATGGGATTATAGACCGTGTAACTTGCATACTCACCTTTGTTGGGCAGTGTCACATCAGAAGGGTGCCTAACCCACGCATTATTGGTAGCGCTTTGCGTCTGCTGGTGAAAAATTGTATGGCATCCCTTACAATATGAACTCATTGCATGGGTGTTGGCCAAACTTGAATACCCATCACCAACAAATGAATGATCGTTTGCATTGCCCTGATACTCATTGTGCTTTGTAGAACTAACCAGATCCGCACGTTCCCAATCAGCGTCTTCTAGTCCCATAACATATGTATTAGAATCGTGTCCTTCAAGAAACCTGTACGCACTAGACTGCGTCGAAGGAGTGCCTGAATCATGATGAGAATAATAATAATGGCATCCTTCGCATCCGTTTTTGTATTCAAACATGTCTCCTGATTCAACAGGATTTTTCGCAAGACTGATATGACATCCTTTGTTGCTGCATGTATGAGTATTCCCAGGCGCTTGATTTATTAGTGTGTCTGGGTCTGATATCCCCCAAACATTATGTCCATACTCATCGCCAAAACCAGCGGCCTCTACCCAATAAAAATTACCTCCAGCCAGTGGGTTAGTAGGCACCTGCTTATTGTAAACAATGGGAATTTTGCTATCCTTCCATGTCACAATTGTATCTGCTGTCATCGAGGTATGGCACCCTACGCAATCGGTTATGGTAAGATGGCTCTGCGGGTCTGGAGTCTTAGTTCCAGACAACCCTGCGCTTCCATTCCATCCTGCGCCTGAAAGTGCCATGGGGCTTGCTTCCTGGCTATTATGCATAGTGTGGCAATTTGCACATGTGCCGGTAACTTTTGCTATGACAAAATTAGGGATTAACAAAAAAATTGTTAATAGCAACGTCGGCATTACAAAACTAGATCGCACCTGTTTCATATCCGTTTTCCTTTCCAAAAACAAGATGATACTCGCAAATACCACATAAAACTGAATTAATCTATATATTATCAACGAAAAACATGTCAATCAATTCTCAATTTTGTTTGCATGACCTGTGCCAAGCGCAATAAAAATAATACAATCCATTAATATAATTAAGATATTATAACTAAACACCATGCGAACAACTTTAAATGCGCAAAGTTCTTCCTCTTGTTGTGTATCGTGGTTTATTTTTTTGTGGAAGCTGATTGCATAGATTTTTATTGCTAAATGCTGATAGCTCTTTTGTTTTGGGCATGCTATTTATGAGCACTGATATGAAGTCAAAATCTCACATAAAAAATTGGCTGCTAAAAGCCTCAGCAATAGGATTACTGCTTGCCTGCCTACTTAGTGTTTCGCACCTTTACGGGAGCGTAATGTATCAATACAAGGACAAATTTGGTACGATCTGGTTTGTAGATGATCCGCAAAAAATACCTCTGGAATACAAAAAAGAAACTAAGCAGATCACCTTTGAGAACCCACAGCCTCATCCGCAATCCGAAAAGTCCCAAAAGCTAACAAATGCAGCAAAATCATTGAAAAAAACAATAACCGATCTGAAAGAAACGGGGGGTAATCTTAAAATACAAGACAATGACCGTCTCGCCTCTGGATTCTCAACAATTGTCTCGTTATTTCGCTCAAGGCCTTATCAGTTTCTTGCCCTCTTTGCGGCAGGCATTCTCTTTTTATTCTTTTTCCGCTTTTTGTTGAAAAAATACGTTAAGAACATATTGTTTCGTTGTATTATCAATATTGTTCTTGTAATTAGCCTTGGCGCGTTAAGTTATATGGCGTATATTTCTTATCTGAGCCATCAACTTGATCTCTTTGGCAAAGATATTTTCCAGAAAAAAACGCCCGATAACCCAAATGATAAAACAGGAGACAACCCCCATTTTACACCACGCAAACTTTTAGAACAGACAAAAGAGTTGGTTGATGAAATAAACACAAGAACTAAAGAAACGGAAAAAATGGGTGATAAAAAATGAACAACTGCTAAGGTGGATAGATAGATTGAAGGCTGAAGGTTATGCGTTTGGGGTTTTAGTGTTAGGTCGCAAAGAATGAAAATTGCTTATTTTATCACTCAACATGGCTACGGCCATGCGTTTAGAAGCGCTCAGGTGATCAATGCATTGCCGGATTCCGCAGAGGTGTTTATTGTAAGCAACGTTGAGCAAGGTTTTTTTTATCGCGCTGTCACGCGGACTTTTTCTTATCGAAAAAAGGTCTTTGATGTTGGGTGCATCCAGACTGACAGCATAAATGTCGATATATACGCTACGCTTGAAGCCTATTCTAAGGTTCATCATAAAAATTATAAAAGCTTAAAAGATGAGATAGCGATTTTAAAAGACTGTGGCATCTCGCTTGTAATAAGCGATTCAGCATCGTTTCCAATGCTTCTTGCCGCACAAACAGGGATTCCCGGAATATTGCTTGCAAGCTTTACATGGATCGAGATATATCAGCCATATATGGCAAGTCACCCTGAGTTTGAATGGCTATTAGGCGCTATGAGGGGTGAATATGATAAGGCGACCTTGCACCTGAGACCCCCGCTATCTTTAGATATCTCATACGGCCAAAGACTGGTCGATATTCCGCTTATTGCCCCTGCTGGAAATAATATTAGGGACAAGCTTGTTGCCCTCTTAGGCGTTGCCCCTTCAATACGTTTGGGTATGTTATATTTCGGATCGCAAGGCCTTTCGCTTTCCATTGAACCGCTTAGTCAATATCAAGACTGGTATTTTGTAACGCTCGAACCTTTGCAAGGGGCTTGCGACAATTGCAAACTTTTGGATAGGAATTCCTGGAGATATGAAGATATTATCGCCTCGTCAGACGCGGTGGTAGGCAAACTCGGCTATGGACTTCTAAGCTCCTGCATGGCCGCAGGCATGCCCATAATTTATCCTCCGCGGTCTGATTTCGTTGAGCATGAAATGCTCGACAATGCCGCTCGAAAGTGGGGTGGAGGGATACCATTAAGTAGTTCTGAGTTTTTTGATCTAAATATCAGACAGCCCCTTGAACAAGCGTTAACGCTCAAGCCAAAACCCATTGCACACGATGGCGCAAATGTTGTCGCGCAATTTTTAATGGCTTTGTAAAAATCCATGAAAAAAGAAAAGAAAAAACCGGTTATCGCCATTACTATGGGCGATCCTGTCGGCATAGGCCCAGAGATCATAGTAAAGGCGCTTTCTGAGCCTATGCTTTATGAGATATGCGATCCTCTCATATTAGGCGATGTTCGCGTTTTGTCAGATACCGCAAAATGGCTGGAAGCCAAAGTGATTTGCCAGGATATTGAAAAAAAGTGGAATGGACAATATGCATTTGGCTCAATAAATGTATTGAACCTTTCTGCTATTGATCCAATCAAGATTAAGTATGGGGAACCATCTCCAGCAACTGGCGCGGCAATGCTTCACTATATTACCAAGGCTATAGACATGGCTATGGAAGGCGCTGTCGCCGCAATGGTTACTGCTCCGATAAATAAACACGCAATGCACTTGGCAGGGTTTGAATTTGAAGGGCACACTGAGATCCTTGCGCAGCGGACCGGTTCTTCTGAATATGTTATGATGCTGGCAGGAGAAAAGCTCAAGGTATCTCTCGTCACTATACATTGCGCCCTTTCCGAGGTGCCGGCAAGGATTACAAGAGAAAATATTTATAAAACTATTAGTATTACACACAAGGCGATCAAGGAAAGCTTTGGGATTGATTCGCCGCGCCTTGCAGTGGCGGCTTTGAATCCCCATGCCGGAGAAAAAGGTCTGTTCGGGGATGAGGAATTTCGGGTCATCATGCCTGCTATTGAAAAGGCGCAAGCCGCTGGAATAAACGCCGCTGGCCCTTTCCCCCCTGACACACTTTTTTACCACGCCTGCCGCAACGCCTATGACGCGGTAATCTGCATGTATCATGACCAGGGGCTTATCCCATTTAAGATGCTACACTTTTCTGATGGGGTAAACATTACCCTAGGGCTTCCCATTATCCGGACATCAGTAGACCACGGAACAGCATATGATATAGCCGGTCAGGGAAACGCAGATGCCGGCAGTCTTATAGCTGCAATACATATGGCTGCAAGGCAGGCCTTGTTGCAAATGGAACGATCATGAACAAAGAATGGATTGTCTCTACTCCTGACCCTGATCAGGCCGAGTGCATTGGGAAGGGGATCAAGTGCCATCCGATCACAGCCGGACTACTGGTAAACCGGGGCATAACCGATACCAATCAGGCGGAAAGATTTATCAGGCCTTCCCTTTCGGCATTGCGCAAGCCAAGTCTCATGCAAGGAATAAGCGAGGCTGTTGAGCGTGTAATACAAGCAATTGCAAAGCACGAATGGATATTGATCTTTGGGGATTATGACGCAGATGGCGTAACCAGCACAGTATTATTGCTTGAGTTTCTTAAGGAGGCGGGGGCGAATGCCTTGCACTATATTCCAGACCGGTTCCAGGAAGGGTATGGATTAAAAATAAATCATATTATTAAGGTGGCGGTTCCTAATAATGTCAGACTTATCATCACTGTAGACTGCGGAATAAACAGTGTAGATGCAGTAAAAGAGGCCGCTGACAGGGGGATAGACGTAATAATAACTGATCATCACGAAGCGCCTGACACAATTCCTAACGCATACGCTGTTATCGATCCTAAACATAAGAAGTGTTCTTTTCCTTTTTCCGGGCTTGCCGGTGTTGGTGTAGCTCTTTTTTTTGTCATTGCCTTGCGTAGCCGCTTGCGGGAAAAAGGGGTTTGGCAGGGGGCTTCAGGGCCAAATCTAAAAACAGCCTGTGATCTTGTCGCGCTTGGAACTATTGCTGATATGGCTCCGCTATTGGAGGAAAACCGAATACTGGTAAAGGCAGGGCTTGAGGTTCTTTGCTCTTTGCCGCGTCCTGGCATAAAAGCGCTTATGGACATAAGCGGCATTGCAAAACCCGAAATTGAAGCAAGGGATGTCGCCTTTATGCTCGCGCCACGAATAAACGCAGCCGGACGGCTGGCTAATGCCGAGTCTGCGCTAAAGCTCTTGACAGCCCCTAATTATGATACTGCCCTTACGTTTGCCCGGTTCCTGGACGAAACAAACCGGAAACGCCAAGAAATAGAAAAAACTGTTTTTAGAGAAGCAAGCAAACTGCTTGCAATAAATCCATCACTGTTGCAGAAAAGATCTATAGTGGTATGGGGCGAGGGATGGAACGAAGGCGTCATAGGTATTGTGGCTTCGCGCCTTGTTTCCAAATATCATAGGCCTGTAATATTGATTTCTGTTAAAAACGGTACAGGGAAAGGATCTGCCAGAAGCATTGAAGGTTTTAATATTTGCGAAGGATTGAACGATTGCTCAGAATGTCTCGATTCTTTTGGAGGCCACGAATTTGCCGCTGGCCTATCTCTTTCTTCAAACAGAATCAAGGCGTTTGAAGACCGGTTTGAAAAAACAGTGCATAGAAGCACAGAAGAGACTGATTTTGTTCCCAAGATAAAGATAGATTGTGCTATCAGATTTAGCGAGATAGATGAAACGCTTATAGATGAAATTGAACTGTTTGCGCCTTTTGGCGCCGGCAATCCAGAGCCGCTTTTTGCCTCATATGATGTAGACGTGATCGACTCTCAGGTTGTCGGCAGATCTCATCTGCGAATGACTCTTAAGCAGGCAGGGTGTACAGCCAAACCTTTCTC
>JAZDIE010000147.1:0-2435 GCA_043805295.1 Pseudomonadota bacterium | reverse complement strand
TTATCCTTCTTACAGGTCACGCTACTGTACAAAAAGGTATTGAGGCCATGAAGCTGGGAGCTATGGATATATTGGAAAAGCCAGTCGATATTGATACGCTTAAAAAAATGATCCAGGATGCCCGCGCAAAAAATGATTCTCAAGGAACATTACAAAGATAAACGCTTTCCTTTTTATACAACAAATCTAATGTTATATCTAGGCATTGGGTTTGCCTTTCTTTTTTGGATTTTAGAATCCGCCATACACGCCTATATTTTCCCACATCAAGGAAAAAATCTCCTGCTAGAAATCTTCAGACCCAATGCCCATGAGGCATGGATGCGCTTGATTGTGGTTGTGATGTTTATTGCCTTTGCTTTTTATGCCCAGAAAATTATTAGCTATCGCTTACGGGCGGAGGAGCAAGCAAAACGCGCGCATGGAGAGTTGAAACAGATATTCAATACTGCGGCAGATGGCATGTGCGTAATTGATATTAATTTCAATATACTTCGAGCAAACGATACGTTTTGTCACTTCTTCGGCTGTTTGGAAAAAGATATAGCAGGGCGTAAGTGCTATGAAGCGATAACATGTCTTTTATGTAATACGCAGGCGTGTCCTATGATACGCATCATGTCCGGCGAGGGGCGTGTCGAGTGTGAGGTTGAAAAAAATAGGACGGATGGAGGCATAATGCCTTGCATACTGATAGCCACACCGTTTACTGGGTTAAAAGGCGAGCTTTTGGGGATTGTTGAGGACTTTAAGGACATAACAGAGACAAAAAGATCCCATGACGCCTTAAGACGGGCGCATACAAGCCTTGAGGAGGTGGTGAACGAACGCACCTCAGACCTGGTTAAGGCCAACAAGGTGCTTAAACAAGAGATACAGTTACGCACACAAATGGGAGATGCCCTTAGGGAAAGCGAGGCAAGCTTGGCCGAGGCGCAACGCATTGCCCGTCTGGGGAGTTGGAATTGGGATATTCAAAAAAACCAATTTCATTGGTCTGAGCAAGCGTATCGTGTCTTTGGCTTTACGCCTGAGCAGTCCGGCGCCACATACGATGCTTTCATGAATTTTGTTTATACTGACGACAAAGGTTTGGTAGAGCAATGCATCAAGGATGCCCTTTACCATAAGACTCCGTACCGGCTTGATCACAGAATTGTTCTGCCTGATGGCTCTGTTCGGTTTGTGCATCAACAAGCAGAAGTGATGTATGATAATAATGGAAACCCGATGCGTATGATCGGCACAGTTCAGGACATCACCCGGCGTAAACATGTTGAAGAACAAATAGAAAGAAGCGAGATGATGCTCAAGGCGGTCTTTGACGGGTTATCTGAGCCTTTAATGATGCTGGACAAAGACTTTTCAGTGCGAATGCTAAACAAACCCGCATTGGCGTATTATGGAATTACCGCTGATTCCATATCGCATAAACCCTGTTATAAGGTATTTCAAGGGAGGCATAACCCCTGTGAAGGGTGTCGCATAATACCGGCAATACAGGAAGGAAGGTTTTTCACGTTTGAAAGAAGAGGGTTAATAAATCCTGAAAGGCTTGAAAAAGTTGTTGTTTATCCTATAGATGATCATGCTAAGGCTGCTGGCGGCGCCATTATACGTATCAGTGATATAACACAAACTAAGGTAATGGAAGAGCAGCTTACTCAGAGCGCAAAGCTTAGCACTGTTGGGCTGCTTTCGTCCGGCATTGCGCACGAAATCAATAACCCAATGGCTATTATCAATGAAAAGGCAGGATTGATGAAAGACCTGCTTGAGGCATCTAAAGATGAGTTTAAATATCGTGATCGCTTTGTCGAGATGTTGTCCTCTATTGTTCGTTCAGTAGATCGGTGCCGTATGATCACACGGCGCTTGCTAAGGTTTTCGAAGCCTACGGTTTTTGAGACCATTACCATTGACCTTAATCAGTTTTTGGAAGAGACCCTTGGTTTTGTTCAGATGGTGGCATGGCACCGAGGCATTAATATTGACCTTGATCTGGCGCCTGATCTGCCCAGTATTGAAAGCGATGGGAGCCTGCTACAACAAGTCTTTGTCAATATCATAAACAACGCCTTTGAGGCTGTGGAAGAAAACGAGGGAAAAATTGCTGTTTCCAGCAGGTTAAAAGCTCAGGATACAATTCAGGTTTCAATTAGAGATAATGGATGTGGAATGGCTTCTGAGGATATCCGGCATATTTTTGAACCGTTTTATAGCAAAAACAAGGAAACTGGCACAGGGTTGGGTTTGTTTATAACACACACTATAGTAAAAAATTTAGGCGGCCGGATTGGAGTCGAAAGCGAAAAAGGTAAAGGAACTACTATAACAGTGGATCTTCCTATAAAAGGGCCTATTACAGGAGATGCGCTTATCGAAGCATCCTAAAGTAGGAATTTATTATTATAGCAGGGAATATACTCAACGGT
>JAZDIE010000146.1:0-10187 GCA_043805295.1 Pseudomonadota bacterium | reverse complement strand
GCCTTTTTGTTAAGGGCAAGCAAGGCTGCGGCTTTTATTGGTGTATGGCTTGGGAATCCGGTTACAATGCCGTTTTTTTATTGTTGGAGCTATAAAATTGGAACAATGGTATTGGGTGCCCAGGATCACTTTTCCTGTATGGCTGATATATCTTTTTTTGATCTATTCAAAGGTGAATCAGATATTATACCAGATATTATTTTTAGAACGCTTTTAGGTGGAGTTCTGCTGGGCGTGATCCCCGCGTTTATATCATACTTCGTTACATTGAAACTCATTATCCTTAAGAAACATGGCAGACGATCTCAAGAGGCGTAACCCAGTACGGCCTAATAAAAGGCTTGGCCAGCATTTTTTGACAGACAAGAATATCGCGCGCTTAATCCTGAAAAAGGCTGGGATTCAATCGCAGGACACTGTGATTGAGATAGGTCCGGGGACAGGAGTCTTGACCGAACCTATAGCCTTGGAGTCAAGAGATGTTATCGCTGTTGAAAAAGATAGCAGGATGGTTCAGGCGCTCAGTAACAGGCTTGAGAAATTGTCTATAAATAACGTTTCTATTATAGAAAAGGATATATTGAGATTTGATTTTTATGAGCATAGGGAAAGATGTGGTAAGCCTCTTATTGTGATGGGTAACATTCCTTATAATATCTCTTCTCAGATATTGATAAGGCTGATCGAGCAGAGAAGCGCAATATCGTTTGCTGTGTTGATGTTTCAAAAAGAACTCGCGGACAGAATAATGTCTCAGCCCGGCACAAGATCATACGGCAGGATATCGGTCAGGACGCAATATTGCGCGCGAGTCGAATCAATACTTTCGGTGAAGGCTTCGTCATTTTATCCTGTTCCAAAGGTGGATTCCAAAGTCCTGCGTATTACCTTTCAAGAGAGACCTTTTTATGAGGCAAGCGATGAATCCTTGTTTTGTCGTGTCATTGCTGACGCATTTAATAAACGCCGCAAGACGATAAAAAACGCGCTTCAGGGAGGTGGGCTTGGGATTGAGCCAGATCAATTGCTGACAATATTTGAAAAGACTGGGGTAGACCCTGGCCAGAGGGCTGAGACCATAAGCGTGGAAAAATTTGTTGCTATGAGCAATCTGTTGCATCGTATGCCGGATAGGATAGAGGTAACACTTTAGTTGTTTGAAATTGGGCGTTGTACACTTTTGACGCTCGATTAGGTAGAGATCTAAAAATAATTTTTAAAACAGCTAAAGTCATACGGAGAGAAATTGACAATAATCACTGACATAACATCAATGCAGAAAAAGTCTGATTCGCTCAGACTGGCAGCCAAGCGGATCGTGTTTGTTCCTACTATGGGTTTTTTTCATGAGGGGCATTTGAGTCTCATGAGTTTAGGCAAAAAGCTGGGCGACCATCAAGTTGTCAGCATATTTGTAAACCCTGCGCAGTTCGGACCACATGAGGATTTCTGGAGATATCCCAGGGCATTTGAAAGGGATCGGATGATGGCTGAGTCGGCTGGTGTGGACACCCTGTTTTGCCCTGAAGCCATTTCAATGTATGCCCCTGGGCATGAAACATATGCCTATCTTGAACACCTTCCCAGGCACCTGTGCGGCCTGCTAAGACCGAATCACTTCCAGGGTGTGGCAACTGTTATAGTAAAGCTTTTTAATATAGTAAAACCGCACACCGCAGTCTTTGGTGAGAAAGACTACCAACAGCTTGCTGTCATCCGCAAAATGTCAAGAGACCTGAACTTTGGCATTGACATAGTAAGCGGCCATATCGTACGAGAAAGCGATGGACTTGCGATGAGCTCCAGAAATTTATATCTTTCAGGAGAGGAGCGTTGTTCGGCTATTGTCCTTTCTGAGGCGTTGGCCGCCGCGCAAAATGATGTGGAACGCGGGGAGAAAAACGCCAGGCCGCTTATCTCCAGGGCAAAGGATATCATACTGTCACGGCCTCATACACGAGTGGATTATATATCGCTGTGCGATCCTGAAACCTTGGAGGATGTAGACGAAGTAGGACGCAAGACATTGATGGCGCTAGCTGTATATGTGGGAAAGACGCGCTTGATTGATAATGCCATACTAGGCTGAAGACTGAAGGAATGAGTTAACATGTATTTAACCCTTTTAAAGTCAAAGATACATAGGGCGATTGTAACCGGCGCTGATCTTCATTACGAGGGGAGTCTGACCATTGATTCTGACTTAATGAAATCGGCAAAGATATTGCCGTATGAAATGGTCACGGTTTATAATATCAACAATGGAGAGCGCTTTGAGACCTATGCCATTTCCGGCGAAGCCAAAAGCGGTGTCATCTGCTTAAACGGAGCTGCCGCCAGAAAAGGGGTTGTTGGGGATACTATTATCATCGCATGCTACGCCATGCTGGGTGAAAACGAAGTTAAAAGTTTCAAACCTACTATTGTGCAGGTTAATGAAAAGAACCATGTAAAGGAGATAATATGAAATGAATAACAGGCAACACTTGTTTACTTCTGAATCCGTTACAGAGGGGCATCCTGATAAAATTGCCGATGCCATATCAGACGGAGTGTTGGACGCTATGCTGACTCAGGATAAATTCGCCAGAGTTGCGTGCGAGACGCTGGTTACTACAGGGTTGATTCTGGTCTCAGGCGAGATAACCACTTCGTGCTATGTGGATATCCCTGAGATCGCAAGGGAGACGACTCGCGAGATCGGATATGATTCGTCGGCGATGGGATTTGACTGGAAGACGTGCTCTGTAATCACCAGTATTGGCCGTCAATCACCTGATATAGCTCAAGGCGTAAATTTAGGGGAGGGGCTGTATAAAGATGAGCAGGGCGCTGGTGATCAGGGGTTGATGTTTGGTTATGCGTGTGACGAGACCCCGGAATTAATGCCTATGCCCATTTCTTTTGCCCACAAGCTTTGCCGCAGGCTTGCCAGGGTAAGAAAAAACGGATCTCTTGACTTTTTAAGACCTGACGGCAAGTCACAGGTTACCATTGAATATCGGGACGAAAAGCCGCACAGAGTTGAGGCTATTGTTATTGCAACTCAGCATTCTCCGGAGATATCTTATTCTGATCTTAAAGAAGCGGTTATTGAAGAAGTGATCAAAAAGGTAATACCTCACAATATGATCGACGGTGATACCCGTATGTTTATAAACGCTACCGGCCGTTTTGTTATAGGCGGACCAATGGGAGACTGCGGTCTTACCGGGCGTAAGATAATAGTAGACTCTTATGGCGGAAAAGGCCGACATGGAGGCGGGTGTTTTTCAGGCAAAGACCCATCAAAGGTTGACCGGAGCGCATGTTATATGGCCAGACATATAGCAAAAAACATTGTTGCCGCTGGGCTTGCCAGAAGATGCGAGGTGCAGATTGCTTATTGTATCGGAGTTGCGGAACCTGTATCAGTGCTGGTAGATACATGTAATACGTCTATTATCCCTGACAGCCGTATTGAAGATATCATAAAGCAGGTCTTTGACATGAGGCCTGCTGCTATTATCAAATATTTAGACCTTCTGCGTCCTATTTATAAGAAGACATCCGCATACGGCCATTTTGGAAGGACTGAGGAGGAATTTACATGGGAACATACTAATAAAGTTGACGCGCTGCGAGATAAAGCGGGTTTATAGTTAAGAAAGGAAATTAAGATGCAGTTTGATATTAAAGATCGTTTGTTGGCGGAACAGGGGCGGCTGCGCATTGAATGGGCTGACCAGAACATGCCTGTTTTAAACCAGATTAGAACGCGTTTTTTAAAGGATCTTCCACTTAAGGGGGTTAAGGTCGCGGCATGTCTTCATGTAACAACAGAAACGGCAAGCCTTATGCAAACCTTGAAGGCAGGCGGAGCTGAAGTGCGAATATGCGCGTCTAATCCGTTGAGCACCCAGGATGATGTGGCCGCCTCTCTGGTCGAACATGATCATATCCCTGTTTTTGCAATAAAAGGAGAGGATAATAAAACCTACTATAATCATATCAACGCGATACTGGATTTTGAACCGCATTTTACTATGGACGATGGAGCGGACCTTGTTTCTATACTACATTCAGAGCGTTCAGGACTAATCAAGAACATAAGGGGAGGCACAGAAGAGACCACAACAGGGGTTATCAGGTTGCGCAGTATGGCGGAAAATAAGGTCTTGAAGTATCCCATCATAGCGGTCAACGACGCAAAGACCAAACATTTGTTCGACAACCGGTATGGAACTGGACAAAGTACGATTGATGGTATCATACGGGCCACAAACAGGCTGATAGCAGGAGCAACCTTTGTCGTATGCGGTTATGGCTGGTGCGGACGTGGTTTGGCCATGCGGGCGCGTGGCATGGGGGGAAATGTTATTGTAACTGAAATAGATGCGCTTAAAGCGATTGAGGCGGTGATGGACGGCTTTAGGGTCATGCCTATAGCAGACGCCGCAAGGATCGGCGATATTTTCTGTACGTTGACCGGCAATATCAATGTAATAAGAAAAGAACACTTTCTGGTTATGAAGGATGGAGCAATTGTATGTAATTCAGGGCATTTTAATGTTGAGCTGGACCTGGTAGGTCTTTTAGAGATAGCTACAGGCAAAAGGGAGATTCGCCCGTTTGTAGAGGAGTATGTATTGCCGAATGGCAGCCGTGTGAATGTGTTGGGCGAAGGGCGTTTGATCAACCTTGCCGCAGCAGAGGGGCATCCCTCAAGCGTTATGGATATGAGCTTTGCCAATCAGTCCCTGAGTGTTGAATATCTGGTAAAAAGAGAGTCTCCTCTGGCTGTAGGTGTCTATCCTGTTCCGCAGGAGATCGACCAAAGGATAGCAGAGGTAAAACTAGCCGCCATGGGTATATCAATTGATACCCTTACAGAAGAACAAATCAGATATCTTGCTTCCTGGGAGAGCGGCACCTGATAAAGACTTTAGGTTTGCAATATAATGTGCCGATAAATTGTGACGGACTAGTCCGTAGAATTGGAGACTGTTTTTAGAAAGGAGCCTGGGTTTATGAAAAAGAAAAAATGGGTCTATTTTTTTGGCAATGGCAAGGCTGATGGTAAGTCAGACATGAAAAATCTGTTAGGCGGCAAGGGCGCTAACCTGGCGGAGATGGTAAATCTTGGAATACCTGTTCCCCCTGGGTTTACTATTACTACAGAGGTGTGCACTGAATTTTATGCGCATAAAAGAAAATATCCGGCTGGCCTTAAAGAAGAGGTGGAAGCCTCAATAACAAAGCTCAACAAGATAATGAGCCGCAAATTTGGAGATCCTAAAGATCCGCTTCTTTTGAGTGTTAGATCCGGAGCCAGAGCTTCCATGCCAGGGATGATGGAGACTATCCTTAATATTGGCCTTACTACAAAGACAATTCCAGGCCTTATCAAAAAGTCTAATAATCCCAGATTTGTTTATGACGCTTATCGCAGGTTGATCGCGATGTATTCTGATGTGGTTATGGAAAAGGCCGCTGGCATTGAACCGGAAGAAGGTCAGGGTATCCGATCACAGCTTGAGCATCATATGGGTAGTATTAAAAAAGCAAAAGGGTATAAGAGCGACCTGGACATGACAGCGGACGACCTGGAGCAACTATGTAATGACTATAAGAAGATAGTCCTAAAGGTTCTTGGTAAAGAATTTCCTGATAATCACATGGATCAGCTTTGGGGCGGGGTTGATGCTGTATTTCTTTCCTGGAACGGCAAGCGCGCTATTTCTTATCGTCGCATTGAAGGTCTACCTGAAGAGTGGGGCACTGCGGTAAATGTACAAACCATGGTTTTTGGAAACATGGGAGACGATTGTGCGACTGGCGTTGCCTTTACGCGTAATCCCGCAACAGGAGAAAACTCCTTTTATGGCGAATGGCTGATCAACGCCCAAGGCGAAGACGTAGTCGCCGGCACACGCACCCCCTTTGCCGTCAACAAGGTTTCAAGGGTAGATACAAACAAGAACCTGCCGACACTGGAAGAGTCAATGCCTAAACTGTACAAGCAGTTGTACGATATCCAAAACAAGCTTGAGCGCCATTACAGAGACATGCAAGACATAGAGTTTACTATTGAGCAGGGTGTGCTTTATATGCTCCAGACCCGAGTCGGCAAGCGAAACGGCCCGGCTGCAATACGTATGGCGGTTGAGATGGCCGCTTCAAAGCTCATTACAAAAGATACCGCGCTTATGCGGGTTAAGCCGGAACAGCTTGACGAACTTCTTCATCCTATGGTCGATCCTCTCCAGGAAAAAACTGCCGCCAAGCTCGGCAAAGGGTTGCCTGCTGGCCCAGGCGGAGCTGTTGGCAAGATTGTGCTTACCGCAGATAAGGCTCAGGAACTAGGGACAAAGGGTGAAAAGGTAATTTTAGTAAGAGAAGAAACATCACCAGAAGACGTGCACGGCATGAAACCATCCCAGGCTATTTTAACCGCAAAGGGCGGCATGACCAGCCACGCGGCGCTCGTAGCCAGAGGTTGGGGGAAATGCTGTATTGTTGGTTGCAATAACCTGTCTATTGATTTGAAAGCAAAGACTGCCACGTTTGGAGATACTGTGCTCAAGGAAGGTGATTGGATCACCATGAACGGCACAAAGGGGATCGTATATAAGGGGCAACTTAATCTGATAGCTCTGGAACCGAGCCAGAATAAGCCGTACAATCAGCTAATGTCCTGGGCGGATAAAGTGCGCAGACTTAAGGTGCGCACCAATGCTGATACACCAAAAGACGCTGCTGCTGCTGTAATGTTTGGGGCGGAGGGCATCGGCCTCTGCCGCACCGAGCATATGTTTTTTGGGGACAGGATATGGGCTATGCGTGAGATGATTATGTCTGATACGACTGAAGGTCGGGAAAAAGCGCTGGCCAAGATATTACCCATGCAGCGCAAAGATTTCTATGGAATATTTAAAGAGATGAAGGGTAAGCCTGTTACTATCCGGCTGCTTGACCCGCCTTTGCACGAATTTGTTCCGCACGAGGAAGCAGCCCAAAAAGAGATGGCGGATATCCTCAAGATCAGTGTGAAAGAGGTTAAGCAGAAGGTTGATGGATTGTCCGAGTTTAACCCGATGCTAGGACATCGCGGATGCAGGCTTGGGATCACCTATCCTGAGATTACTGCCATGCAGGCACGAGCGATATTTGAGGCGGCTGCTCAGTGTAAAAAAGAAAAGATTACGGTCATGCCTGAAGTAATGGTCCCGCTTGTCGGCACTGTGGCTGAGTTCACTGATCAGAAGGCAATTATTGAACGGATAGCAAAAGAGGTAATGGAAGCAGAAAAGGTAAAATTTAACTATATGATAGGAACCATGATCGAGATTCCGAGGGCTGTCATAGTGGCTGACAAGATCGCGGAGCATGCCGAATTTTTCTCGTTTGGGACAAATGATCTTACACAGATGACCTTTGGATATTCCAGAGATGACGCAGGAACGTTCCTGCCAAGCTATGTGGAACATAAGATACTTCCTGATGACCCGTTTCAGAGCATTGACAAGGACGGAGTGGGCGAGCTTATGAAAATTGGGGTTGATCGCGGACGGAAGACCAGAAAAAATTTAAAGATTGGAATATGCGGTGAGCACGGCGGTGAGTCAAAGTCCGTGATCTTCTGTCATCAGATAGGGCTGGACTATGTAAGTTGCTCTCCTTTCCGTGTTCCGATTGCCCGGTTCTCCGCTGCCAGGGCTGTATTAGCAGAGGCAGAAGAAAAGAAAAAGCCGCGAATCAAGAAATGATTTGCAGACGTATTGCATTGTTATTCATCCTGGGAGGGGCGTTTCTGCTTTTAGGGGAGCAGTCAGATGCTGATACATCGCTTCCGTCAACTTTTGCCTCATTTGGGGTAAGTACTGCATACCGAAGAGACGCCCTTCAATGGAATATAGCCGGAGACACAGAGGGAAAAAATCCAAACATATTGTCTGAGCTGACATGGAGCGATATTGAAATATTTGAAATCAAGGCAAGCGGAGACGCGATCATAGAAGATTTTTGGTATCTGCGCGGCTCTTTTGGCTATGGCGAAATTTTAGATGGCCGCAACCAGGACTCAGACTATGATGGAGACGATAGAACAGAGGAGTTTTCAAGATCGGACAACAGCACTGATAATGGTGATGTGTTTGATTGCTCAATAGGCACAGGAGTTTGGCTTAATCTCTGGAAGTCCGGTGTTTTTTTAGCTCCGCTTATAGGGTATTCTCACAATGAGCAACGCCTTACAATGTCAGACCTTTATCAGAGCGTGTCAAGACCGGATAAAAACCTGCCGGCAGTAGGCCCTGTTGAAGGGCTTAACAGCAGCTATGACACTCGATGGGAAGGGCCATGGACCGGCATGGATATTATATGGATGCCTGCCCGGCAAATAAGGCTCTTTGCCGGGTTTGAGTATCACTGGGCTGATTACTATGCAGAGGCGGACTGGAATCTTAAACCTGATTTCAAACATCCTGTAAGTTATACCCACGAGGCTGACGGAACAGGAACTATCATAAGCTGCGGGCTTGAATTTCAAATAACAGATTCGTGGCTTGTATATACAGGTATGCTTATAGAAGATTGGTACGCAGAATCTGGATCGGATCGGATTTATAATGCAAACGGCACTACTGTTGATACAAGGCTTAACGAAGTGGCGTGGGAGTCTCAGTCAATTATGCTTGCTATGACCTACCGGTTTGTGCTGGAAGACGGCTTGTGAAAAAAATAACCGTTGCCGTGCTTTCCGGAGGAGTGTCATCAGAGCGGTCAATCTCGCTAAAAAGCGGGGAGCAGGTATTAGGTGCGCTTGACAGGGGAAAGTACGAGGTCAGGCGCTATGACCCTGCTTCTGATCTGGGGCGCATAGTTTCTGAAAAGTCTGAAATAGATATAGCATTAATTGTCTTGCATGGTCCGTTTGGAGAAGATGGTACCATGCAAGGTTTTTTGGATATGCTTGGCATACCTTACCAGGGATCAGGAGTGCTTGGAAGCTCGATTGCCATGGACAAGCTTATGTCCAAGCGGCTTTATAGGGATGCGGGTCTTTTGACGCCTTTGTTTTGTGCGCTCGAAAAAGGGATAAATTGCAATGCCAGTGATGTTATAGACAAGGTCGGCCTCCCTTTTATAATAAAGCCAGTGCATGGCGGATCAAGCATTGGCATGAGGATTGTCTTTCATGAGAAGGATTTTGAAAAGGCGCTAGAGGGGGCATTTAAAGAAGACTCGCTTTTGCTCGCAGAAGAATACATACAAGGGAGAGAGATCACAGGTTCAGTATTGGGGAACGAATCTCTTGAACTCCTTCCAATAGTAGAGATCATACCTGACAATTCATATACATTTTTTGATTATAAGGCAAAATATACGCCTGGCGCAACCCAGGAGATATGTCCAGCCTTGCTTGATTCTGACTTGGCGGAGCGAGCAAAGGAGTGCGCTTCTGTTGCGCATAAGATTCTATCGTGTAGCGGATATAGCAGGACAGATATGATTGTCAGAAATTCGGATATATTTGTGCTTGAGACCAATACCATACCGGGCATGACGCCCGTGAGTCTTTTTCCTCTTGCGGCTAGGACCGCCGGTATATCTTTTTCCCAGCTCCTTGACCGCTTGATTGAGTTGGGTTTGTCAAGGAAGCGGAAATGATGACAAAAAGTTTTAATCTGGTGTGTTTATATGAAGACTAAGTTTATATTTGTTACTGGCGGTGTCTTATCCTCATTGGGCAAAGGGCTTGCCTCGGCTGCAATCGGCGCATTGCTGGAGAGTCGTGGGCTTTCAGTCACCTTTCAGAAGCTGGATCCGTATATAAATGTAGACCCAGGGACTATGAATCCTTTTCAACATGGAGAGGTTTTTGTGACCGATGACGGCGCTGAGACCGATCTTGATCTTGGGCACTACGAACGGTTTACAAACGCAAGGCTTGGGAAGAATAATAATTTTACTTCTGGACGGATATACTACTCGGTAATTATGAAGGAGCGGCGTGGCGACTATCTTGGCGGAACAGTGCAGGTTATACCGCATATAACAGACGAGATTAAAAAGAGTATTTTATTTCTTTCCGGCCAGGCCGATGTCGCCATAATAGAGATTGGAGGAACAATTGGGGATATCGAGAGCTTGCCGTTTCAGGAGGCCATACGCCAGCTCAAGCGTGATCTGGGAAAGGATAACGT
>JAZDIE010000145.1:0-6992 GCA_043805295.1 Pseudomonadota bacterium | reverse complement strand
GATGTCTTGCGTACAGGGGAAATACACAAGAATGGAACGGCGATTACCAGGAACATCACCTTGATTGGCGCTAAGATTACTACAAGTCAAAATCTGCCTTCAGGCGCTGTCCTGGATATTACCATGTCACCGTTTTTAGGGATGGATGTCATAAGGGTGGAAGGCCGCGTTATTTGGAGCACCCAGTTTGACGAGCACTCTTTTGATTGCGGAATAGGATTTATAGACCTTACGGAAAACAGTAAGGCACTTCTTAAAGAGTATATGACAGACCTTGAACCGTGATGAATTAGTCGACTGTAACAGCGAGTTAAGCGAGAGAATTTTTAGTTTAGCGCCTTTTGTTCCAACCCGTTTCTTATTTCCTCAACAGTCTTATCCGCTGCATCTTTAGGATCTTTTGCCAGGCGTATGGGCCTTCCGACTACAAGGTAGTCTGCGCCATTTAAAATAGCCTGACAAGGAGTGGAAACCCTTTTTTGGTCATCTGCTCCAACAATACTCCAGGCAGGCCTGATCCCTGGAGTAACCACAAGCAACCCTGGAATTTTTGTCTTTACAGCTTTTGCTTCAAGGGGAGAACATACTACCCCAATACATCCTGCTCTATAGGCAAGCTCAGCCCTTTTTAAAACCAGCTTTTCTATATTGTTGGCATATTCTGCTGACAATCCTGCGGCAATAAGGTCGGCCTTGTCAAGGGATGTTAACACAGTAACGCCTAGCGCCTTTGTGTCTGAACCAGACAATACGGCTGCTGAAAGCAGTGGCAGTCCTTCACTACAGTGGACTGTGACGAACTCAACGCCAAAACGAGAGATTACTTCCATTGCCTTTTGAACTGTGGCAGGTATGTCGTGGAGCTTTAGATCAAGGAATATCCTGGCATCAGAATAGTCTGATATCATATTAAGGATATCATGACCTTCGGAGACAAATAGTTCAAGACCTACCTTGAATATGCCTACCTTCTGGCAGAGTGTGCGGACATATTGTTCTGCTTTTTTCCGGTCAGGAAGATCGAGCGGGAAAATAAGATAATCTCTGGCATTCATCATGTGTATTTTAGCCTCTTATAAGAGGCCCCCTTACCATACGTTTCTAACTTTTACATCGCGCCGGTCAAGATAATCCTTGATCTCTTTGATGGTATAGGTGCTGTAGTGAACCATTGACGCAATCAGAGCTGCGTCAGCCTTCCCTTGCGTGAGCACGTCATGGAGGTGCTCTGGTCTTCCTGCGCCGCCGGATGCTATCACCGGAATCGAGACGTTTTCAGAGATCAGCTTCGTCAGGGTCAGTTCATATCCGTTTTGCGTGCCGTCAGCGTCGATAGAGTTAAGACATATCTCTCCTGCCCCCAGCATTTCCACGCGTTTTGCCCACTCAAGGGCGTCTATTCCCATAAATGTCCGGCCTCCGTTGATTACTATTTCATAGCCTGTAGGAATTTTTTTGCTAGGCTCTACATGCCTTACATCCATTCCAACAACTATGCATTGCCCCCCGAACGCCTTTGCCCCTTCCTCAATGATCTGCGGATTTTTTACAGCAGCGGAATTTACGCTCACCTTTTCTGCGCCAGCTAAAAGCACCTCTCTCATATCTTGTATTGTTCTGATTCCACCGCCCACGGAAAATGGGATAAAGATAGTCTCTGCTACACGGCGAACCACATCGATCATTATATCGCGCTTCTCGTGGGAGGCTGTAATGTCATAAAACACGATCTCGTCAGCCCCCTGCTCATAGTAATGCCTGGCCATTTCAACAGGATCGCCTATGTTAGTATTATTTTTAAACTTGATCCCCTTGGTTGTTTTTCCTTCCCTTACATCAAGACAAGGGATGATCCTTCTACTCAGCATATTCACCGTTCCATTTGCAAAAATTTTCCAAAAGCATTAGCCCTGGTCTGCCGCTTTTTTCAAGATGAAATTGCGCGGCAATGATGTTATTGACTCCGAGTATGCTTGTAAATTCCATGCCGTGTATGGTTTTGCCCAGGATAACTTCAACAGACTCAGGCGCTGGATAGTAGGAATGCACAAAATAGAATTCATGTTCGTTCAATATCCCTTTTAGCACAGGATGCGCCTTTTTAATCTCTATATTATTCCATCCCATGTGCGGAACCTTTTGCAGGGTACTGTCTGATGAAATGAGCGGATCAGGAAATCTTTTAACTTGTCCTTTGATAATCCCCAGGCAGGGGGTGTCATGTTCCTCGCTTTGGTCTAAAATAATCTGCGTTCCAAGACATATGCCGAGAAACGGGCGTCCGGTTGCGCAATAGGCGCGTATAGCCTGATCGATTCCTGTTTTCTGCAAATGTTCCATTGCCTGCCCCGCTGAACCGACGCCAGGGAATATGACCCTTTCTGATGCCGCTATTTCTTCTGCGTACGGCGTGATCCGGCAAGGGTGTCCCAGATAGCGCACCGCGCGGGCAACGCTTGTAAGGTTCCCTGCTGCATAGTCTATAATTGTAATCATAGAACCTGACTAGTGCCTGAACGGAAACCTCCCCTTTGGCTCAATCTCTGCGTCAGGCTCAGATTTTAATCCTCAAAATACTCAATGTATTCCTCTGGTTAAAATCTTCGTCTTCCTTGACCTTGAACCAAATTGAAAGTTTTCGTTCAGGCACTGATTAGTGTTATGCCATTTTTTATATTTTTAACCTGTCCAGCCTTCTATTCATCAAAGTCTGCATCCATCATTTCGCTGGCAAGGTTTATAAAAATCTCCAATGGTTTACTTAGGTTGTTTATTATTTGGCTATATTGTATTTTTTCTTCTATTGTTTTGGCCTTTGACATTGTTTTTATGTTGGCAGCCAATTCTTTTGATAAACTCTCTATTATATTCCCTGGATTTGAACTCATGTAACCTCCTTATTATAAATTGATTATCAGCCTTCAACCTTTTTTTTTGTTATGTTCATACCTGAGTTGCAAGAATTCAACAAACAGGGCAAATCCCATAGGGAGGTATATGTACGCCTTTGGGACATGTTTATTCATACCCTCCATAAATATAGTAACGCCAATGGTTATTAGAAAAGAAAGCGCCAATATCTTGAGCGATGGACGTTGCAGGATGAATTCTCCAATTGACTTTGCAAAGGCAAGTATTACACAAAAAGACACAATCACAGAGGCGATAATTATCCATGCCTTATTGGTCAGGCCAATGGCTGTTATTACCGAGTCGATTGAAAACACAATGTCTAACAGTACAATTTGACAAATAATCGCAGAAAAATTTATTTGTTTTATATTTGTTAAATGTGTCTGTTCGTCTTTTAATTCAATAGTGGAATGTATCTCTTTAACAGCCTTCCATAATAAAAAAAGCCCGCCTGCCAGGAGTATTATATCTCGTATTGAAAAATGTAATATTACATCATTTGTCAGGCCGGAGAGCTTCATCAGGATTAAAAGCATCAGAATCCTTGCAAACATGGCCACAGCCAAGCCAATTATTCTCGCCTTGTTTCTTTGTAATTCAGGGAGTTGTCCTACAAATATGGAGATGACAAGTATATTGTCAACGCCAAGGACCATTTCCAGACCGATCAGTAATGATAATAATGCGATGGAGTCAGCCATAAATCCTACATCTCACAGCTATTGATGTATTGTCAATTATTTAGTTGTAGTTACCTGCTGACTATTATGAACTAATATTCAAAATAGTCTTGACTATTTTGAATATTAGTTCATAATAGTCGTATGCAGAGATACCTGGAAAAACACATAACAAAGGATATTAAGGAAAGAATAGCTTTCCTTTCCGGCCCTAGACAAGTAGGCAAGACAACGTTATCCAAACAGATAGTTTCTTCCTATGCATATCTGAACTATGATTCTGCCTTAGATCGAAAGATCATTATGGCTGAGGAATGGCCGCGCAGCAATGAATTGGTTATATTTGATGAACTCCATAAGATGAAAAAATGGAAGTCATGGATCAAGGGGGTATACGACACTGAAGGAATTCCGCCGTCAATACTTATAACTGGTTCAGCTCGTCTCGATACCTATAGAAAAGGAGGGGATTCTCTGGCAGGAAGATTTTTTTCTTATAGACTGCATCCTCTGACGTTGAGAGAGATATGTCAACATAGCAATGAAGCGCCACAAGAGGCGCTGGAAAAGTTGCTTAAGCTGGGTGGTTTCCCTGAGCCATTCATAAAAAACAGCGAGTCATTTGCCAAGCGTTGGCGTCGTACTCATATTGACACAATAATAAGGGAAGATCTTCTTGACCTTGAAAAAACAAGAGATATTAAATCAATTGAAGTCTTGGTAGATCTCCTGAGACTTCGTGTAGGATCGCCTACATCTTATTCGTCTTTGGCCAATGATCTTCAGGTATCTATCCATACGGTTAAACATTGGCTTCAAATCATGGAAAATCTTTATGTGATTTTTCCAGTACGCCCTTATCACCAAAACATTGCCCGGAGCATTTTAAAAGAATCAAAGTATTATTTTTATGATACAGGCGCTGTTGAAGGTGATCTTGGAGCAAAGGTTGAAAATACAGTGGCTTGCGGACTTTTACGTGAGCTGCACTTGCTTGAGGATATATCCGGCTCAAAAGTGGCGCTGCATTATTTGAGAGACAAAGAAAAACGTGAAGTGGATTTTTTGCTGCTGGTTGATAACAAGCCTGTTCAAATGATTGAAGTCAAGCTTGGCGATGACTCGTTTTCACCTGCATTATTCCGGTTTCAAAAAGCCTTAAAAGAAACAAAGGCTATTCAGATTGTATATGGCCTTAGGCGCAAGAAATCTAAAGGACAAATAGAGATGCTGCCTGTTCACGATTTTCTTGCAAACTTGCAGCTTTTTTAAGGAGCAACAGAAGTGAAGAGATCTAAAATTATTTGGATATCTGCCTTATTAATTTTTGCCGGAGGCGCTGTTTTTCTCTGGTATCATACCAGACCTGAACCGCTAAAGGTAGTTGTAAAGCCTGTGGATATGGGGATTGTGGAACGGACAGTTGCCAATACACGTGTCGGTACGCTCAAGGCCTGCCGGAGGGCCAAGCTTTCCCCCAGCATGGGAGGGCAAATTGCCAGGCTCCCAATCAAAGAAGGGGACAGGGTCAAGAGAGGCCAGTTGCTTCTTGAACTATGGAACGAGGATGCGGTTGCGGAAAGCAACCTGGTAAAAAGCGAGTCCGAATCCGCAGACGCCAGCTCAAAGGCCGTCTGTCTAAAGGCAGATATGGCTGAACGTGAGGCCGGCCGTCTGGCCAGGCTTCGCAAGACCGGCGCTGTCTCAGAGGAAAAAATGGATCAGACGGCTACTGGCGCAAAGGCGTTAAAGGCTGATTGTGAAGCAGCGAGGGCCTCGGCACTTATGAGCAAATCCAGGGTGGATGTAGCAAAGGCCAATCTGGATAAAACCAGGCTGATTGCCCCGTTTGATGGAGTTATTGCAGAAATAAATGGAGAGGTAAACGAGTATATCACACCGTCACCCATAGGCGTGGCTACCCCGCCAGCCGTAGATCTGATAGACGACGCCTGTTTCTATGTAATAGCGCCCATTGATGAGGTGGACGCGCCTGCTATTGTGCTGGGAATGCCTGTGCGGATTGGGCTGGACGCCTTTTCTGGTCGCCATTTTGAAGGGCATGTCAGACGCATCGCCCCGTATATTCTGGATGTTGAGAAGCAGTCCCGCACGCTTGACGTGGAGGTGGAGTTTGCCAGGCATGATGACATTCAGGGGCTTTTGGCTGGCTATAGCGCAGATGTTGAGATTGTCCTGGACTCAAAGATCGATACGTTGCGGGTTCCCACAGAGGCTATATTGGACGGAGACAGGGTCTTTGTGTTTTTACCGGCGAGCCAGACGCTGAAGGAGCGGACAATAAAAAAAGGAATTTCCAACTGGAACTTCACAGAGGTTGTATCAGGACTTACAAAGGGGGATATGGTGGTTGTAAATGTAGATCAGCCAGGGATAAAGGATGATGTCAGCGCTATGCTCATGGCCGAGGATCAATTACAATGATCGAACTATCCGGCATAAAACGGATATTTCATGTTGGAGAAGAGACGGTCTATGCCCTCAGGGAGGTCGACCTGACCATAAGCAGAGGAGAATATGTGGCTGTTATGGGATCTTCAGGGTCTGGCAAATCTACGCTGCTGAACATTATGGGCCTTCTTGACAGGCCGGATGAGGGTGTATACCGGCTGGACAATATTGACACCACATGCCTTGCCGACGACGAACAGGCATCGGTGCGCTGCTATAAGATCGGATTTGTGTTTCAATTTTTTCATCTGATTCCCAGACTTACAGCCGCAGACAATGTGGCGCTCCCTATGGCGCTGGCCGGCGTTGATCCAGCCGACCGGAGGGCGCGCGTAGAGGCCGCCTTGTCTCTGCTTGGTCTTAGTAATCGCGCAAAACACCGGCCCGACCAGCTTTCGGGAGGACAACGCCAGCGTGTAGCCATTGCCAGGGCTATAGTCATGACCCCTCAGGTTATTTTAGCGGATGAACCTACTGGAAACCTTGACCGGGCATCAAGCATGGAGGTGATACAAAGCCTGGAGGCGCTGCAAGAAAAAGGACTGACTCTTATCATGGTAACGCACGATCCTGAGCTGGGAAAACGAGCAAGCAGGCAGATAAAAATGCTGGACGGTAAAATAGTTGAAAAAAGTCATGTCTCCTGATGGAAAAATAAAAGTAGCCGATGTGATAAAATTCAGCTCCAAGGCGCTTATTGGCTATCCGGGCCAGACGTTCCTAATGTTGCTCGCTATGGCTATCGGCGTCTCGTCTGTTGTGCTGCTTATCTCCCTTGGAGAAGGCGCCCGCAAATATGTGACACAGGAGTTTTCTTCGCTTGGAGTCCATCTTCTTATCGTGCTCCCTGGCAGGTCAGAAACAACAGGAGGCCCGCCGCCTCTTTTAGGGGAAACCCCCAGGGACTTAACACTGGAGGACGCGCTT
>JAZDIE010000144.1:0-6498 GCA_043805295.1 Pseudomonadota bacterium | reverse complement strand
GTGGCTCGCTCGATAGCACCCAGTTTTTCTGTCCCTGCCGCCAGCTCGAACGGCTTGCGGAATGTGACAAACCGGACAATGTTCTCGGCCTCCACCGTCACTTCCTGCTTTCGAACACCACTACGGTTATGCCCCTTCACTCCTGATACGGCAGGAGCTATGCAGAAAAACTTTAGCGCCAAGGTCTGGCTGCACCGGAATACGGTTCAATACCTCTGCGCCGTCTTCAGTTACAACCACCATATTTTCCAGCCTGACCCCTCCCCAGCCCGGCATATAAACGCCTGGCTCAACAGTGACAACCATACCTGGTTCAAGTATGACATCATAGATGGAATTGATCGACGGTTTTTCATGTACAGCCAACCCAACGCCGTGGCCTAAGCCGTGATTAAAAAGGCCCCGAAACCTGCTCTTTTCAATATGGTTGCGGGCCGCGGCGTCCACAGCCAGACTGCTCGCTCCTGGACGGATAGAATCAATCGCTTTTTGCTGGGCATCTGAAACAACGCGGCATACCTCGTCAAATATGGAGTCTGCCGGATCCCCAAGAATCAGAGTCCTGCTTATATCAGAACAATACCCGGAATATCGCGCGCCAAAGTCAAAAAGTATAGGGACACCGGCATCTATCCTTTTTCTGGAAGGAATTGCGTGTGGCAAGGCGGAATTTTCGCCTGCCGCCACTATCGGAGAAAACGCCATAGCCTCTGCGCCGTTCTCCCTGAGTTCTTTTTCAAGATGCCAGGCAACTTCATTTTCAAGCATACCAGGCATCAGGCTTTGTATAATTTTTTGAAACGCCTGCTCTGCTATTGCAAGAGAGCGGATGATCAAATCCAATTCCACAGGCTCCTTGATCACCCTCAACCGCTCAACCATATCACTGCAGGGCACCAGCTCGACCAGGCTGCCAGCTTTTTTAAGCGACTCCTGAGCATTTTTTATCTGAAGATAAGAGCACCGTCCACTTTCAAAGCCAAGACGTTTTATCCCTAGCCCTTGCACTATTTCAGGGAGCAAGTCCAAAAGCCCTTTTTTTTGGCATTCAAGCTCGAAGTGCGGCACCTCTTGTCTTGCATGGTCAATGTACCTGGCATCGGTCGCTAATATCTGCCGGTCATAGCTGATAAATAGAGACCCTGCAGATTCATCGCACTGCCCATCATGGCCGGTAAACCCGCTCAGGTATCTCCTGTTTTCCTCCTTCAGCACCCATATTGCGTCCATGTCCTCAGACAGCATCTTCTCCCGCAGTTTTTTTAATCGACCGTGATATACTGTTTTTTCGTCCATATCCTGCTCCTTTTCCATGATCCAAAGTCACAAGCGAAAATGTCCCCGATGCTTTAGCCCTTGGGCGGATTTCTATATATACGGATTCTATCCGTGATGGGATCAAGCTCGTTGAACGCCATAAGCTTCTTAAGATAATCTTCCTTGATCACTGTATCCTTTCCGGCAAGCATCCGCCCGCTTATGGTCTCAATGTCACGCGAAAGCACCATCCCCTGGCGCAGTTCCTTCAGGCTGAGGACATTTTCCGTATCCCTTGCCTTGACCTCTTGTCCCAGCACTTCCACGAAATCAATAACAATCTCCGGATCAAATTGAGTCCAGCTCATCTTCTTGATAAACGCCAGGGCATCGATTTCAAGCATCACAAAGCAGTGGACAAATTTGTCATAGGTGTCCGCCACGCTGATAATACGCGCGCCCAGGGGGATTTTGTCTTCTTTTAATCCATCTGGATATCCTGAGCCGTCAAAACACTCATGATGCGCTCGCACAAGCATTCCTACTTTCTCGAGATGTTCAATGCCCGCAAACGACATATGACCCAATACCGTGTGTTTCTCATACGCATCTTTCTCAGCAGGCGTCATCTTATCCTTGCGCCTGTTTAGTAAATTTTTGGGGATACTGATAAGCCCTATATCATGAAGCAGGCTTGCAAGCTCAATATTCTCGTACTCTGATTTATCCAGCTTCTTGCATCTTTTGGCCATTTCCCGTGAGAACGCCGCCACTCGTTTCGAATGTGCGACCAATTCTGGATCAAACAGCCCCATGAGACTGTGAAATACCCGAATCGTATCAATAAAGCTTTTTTTTAATTTACGATTTATTTTCCGGATCGCCTCTGTGCGCTCCTCCACCTTTTTCTCAAGCTCTTCGTTAAGCTTTGACAGTTCAATGTTCCGTTCATTTATTGTCCTGACTAATTGTTTGTTTTCAACGACAAGTTCATATTGCCGTATCGCCTGGCGAACCGTCATCAGAAGATCCGTGTCATCCCACGGTTTTGTGACAAACTTCCAGACATGCCCCTTGTTTATGGCGTCCAGTGTTGTCGCGATATCGACATATCCTGTAAGCATGATCCTTATAGTGTCAGGATTAATCCCTTCCGCCTTTTCCAGAAACTGCAAGCCGCTCATCTCCGGCATTTTGTGATCTGAGATGATAACTGAAACAGGTTCCTGCTTAAGTATCTCCAGCGCTTCATTCCCATTATGCGCTTCGAGAATGCGATGCCTTTCCTTGCGGAATAAACGGCTCAACGAACTCAGAATATTTACCTCATCATCAACCAATAAAATGGTGTGTGAAAACTCGTCGCCCATTGCTATCTCCTTTTAAAATTTCAAATTTGAGATTTCAAATTTGAAATCTCAACCGGCAATCTGATGGTAAAAACAGCGCCCCTCCCTTCCTCGCTTTCAACCTCAATCTGTCCGTTGAGTTTATTTATAATATTATACACAATCGATAATCCTAAACCAGTGCCCTTGCCGACCGGTTTTGTGGTAAAAAAAGGATCAAATATCTTGGGCAATATATCTTTTGGTATCCCTGATCCTGTGTCGCTTATCTTTATAAGTATGTGCGGATTGCAGACATCATGGCAACAGAGACCGCTCTCTATTCGGATCTCTCCATGCTCTGATATTGCGTCAGCGGCGTTTACAAAAAGATTCATCAATGCCTGGCCAAGCTTTTGCGGATAAGAAAGTATTTTAGGCAGATCCTCCAGAACCTTAATTACCTTGACCTTGTACTTCAGATGGTTCCAGACAATATAAAGGGCGTTTTCAATACATGCGTTGACATCCGTAGGCTCAGGATCAGCGGCGCCGATATGAGAAAATTCTTTTAACGCCGAGACAATCTTTTTTATACGGTTTGCCCCTTCCTCTGATTCAAAAATGAGTTTGTCGATGTCCTGCGCTAAAAAAGCATAATCTATCTCCTTTTTAAATCCCTCGATCTCCTCAATAAAAGGCAAAACTTCTTTCCCCTGTCCGGCCCCAATCCAGGCCAGCGCCTGATTCTTTAACGACTCGTACAAGCCAATCATACTGGAAATGTCCTTAAAGTATCCCCTGAGAGAATAGAGATTGCTTGCGATAAATCCCATGGGATTGTTGATCTCATGGGCAACGCCTGCGGCAAGCTGTCCTATAGAAGCCATCTTGGCTGATTGAAGGAGTTCCGCCTGCGCCTTCTGCAACTCATCCATTGCTTTAACAAGCTCAGTGACATCCCGCGTTATTTTTACAACTTCCGTTGTCTTTCCTGTTGTGTCTCTTATCGGCAGCGACATGAACTCAACATGCCTCAGTATTCCATCATCTCCATTATCGCAGGTTCCTTTGCCGACAAAGGCGTCACCGCTTTCAAACGCCTTTTTAACAGGGCATTCATATCCATAATTAAAACATGGGGCAGGCAGGTCATTAATAAGCAAATGACAACGCTTCCCCACAATTTCTTCAGGTTCTTTCGCCAGGCTTTGAGAAAAGGCATTATTTGAAGTTACAATACAATAGTCGCTATCCAGCGAAACCACGTTTTCGCGGAGCGCATCCAGGACGGTCCTTAGTTTATTCCTGCTCTTTGTAATAACCTGCTCCTGTTTGGCCAAAGCGTCTCTTTCTTTCAGAAGCGTTTTATGCTCCAATGCCTTTTTCACGGTGATCAACAGCTCATGTGTATTTGGAGGTTTTGCCAAAAATCTATAAACCTCCCCGCGGTTGATAGCATCAATAAGGATTTCCTCGTCATAACTTCTGGTAAGAAGGATACGAATTGAATCCGGGGCCGCGCCTTTGGCGTATTCTAAAAAATCAATTCCTTGCATGCCGCCGCGCATGTTTTGATCTGACATAATCAAGTCAAAAGACTCTCCTTCAATGGCTCTGACTGCTTCCTCTCCGCTGGACGCCATGCGTACGGAATATCCTCCGGACGTCAGAATCTTAGCGACAGTTTTCAGGATGATAGGCTCATCATCGACAATCAGTATCATGTATTGGTTCAATTCTCACCCCGTTTCCCGCGGTGATCCATACTTCGGCTTCGCGGGAGCATCCATATCCACAGGAAGAATAATGGTAAAAACGCTCCCCTTGCCGGGCGCGCTTTCCACCGTTATATTCCCATTGTGTTTTTTCACAATATTGTATGCCACATGCAACCCCAGGCCAGTGCCCTTTCCCACCGGCTTTGTAGTAAAAAAAGGTTCGAATATTTTCGGCAGCGACTCCTTTGTAATTCCAGCGCCTGTGTCGCTGAACCTGATTTCTACCACGCTATCCTTGTGCGCTGTTGTAATGACAATTTTGCCCCTCTCTTCTATGGCTTGAGCAGCGTTCACCAGAATGTTCATAAAAACCTGATTCAACTGCTGTGGATAGCAGGAGACAAGCGGCAATTCCCCGAATTGTTTTACTACTTCCGCCTTGTGCTTGAGTTCATTCCACGCGATATTGATAGTCGTCTCAATGTTCTTGTTGATATCCGTATATGTCATTTCAGCCTCTCCGGCATGTGAGAACTCCCTGAGATCCGAGACAATTCGCTTAATCCGGCGTGCGCCATCCTTGCACTCACTGATGAGCTTGGAAAAATCCTTAAGAAGGAAGTCCATATCCATTTCCCTTTTGCGAAGAGAGATGGCGTTAAGCGCCTCTTTTAATCCCTTGTCTTCTGGGGAAGCAGCCGAAACCATATCTTCCAGTTTGGCATATTGCCCGAAAAGATCGAGAAGATCACGCCTGTAGTCATCCAGAGTATTTAGATTGCTGCTTACAAATCCGACAGGATTATTTATTTCATGCGCCACCCCTGCCGCCAGTTGTCCGATAGCAGCCATTTTTTCCGATTGAAGCAACTGCTGTTGCATCATTTTCAAATGGGTCAGGTCCTTGTAGGCAACCACAACAGACTTTATGCTCCCATCAGTATTTTTTATGGATGTTCCGACAGCCAGGCACGGCACGGCACGGCTGTTTGCAAGCTTTTTGTTTAGCTCACTTTCCACGCGCTCTTCGCCGGATAATATCCTTGTTATGATACATCTCTCTGTATGGCAGGCGGGATCGTCCCAAAGAGAATGGCATTTTTTCCCCACAATAGCGCCTGCGCTGAAGCCAAAAGTTGTTTCAAATGAGGAATTGACGCGGAGTATGCTAAAGTCCAAACCCATTACGCACATCCCGTCCCCTACGCTCTGAAAAACCCTGTCAAGCTCGTCTTGCGCATTTCTAAGCTTTTTCTCTGCTTTTTTGCGGCTGGTAATGTCGTAAAACATCTCAATAAGATGAGGCCGTCCTGCGATGTTGAATTGCGCCACTGTCTTATAAAAGGTAACCGGACGGTCATGGATGGCCATCTCCACCTCTGTGGAAGAAATGCGTTCGTTTGACTCAAACGGACAGAGGTTGTCTTTAGTAAGCGCAAAAAAATCATAGCATCGCATGCCGACCACCTCAGACATTTGCTTCCCCAGCAACTCCAATGCCTTGTAGTTTGCATCAACAGCGTATTTTTGGTCGTCGATTAAAATAACCCCTATCGGAGCATTGTCGATAATAGCCTTCAGACGGCCTTCGCTTTTTTCAAGGGCTGACCTCTCCTCTCTGAGTGACCGTGTCTTTTCCTCGATTTCCTGTTCCATAATTGCATGGCTGTTCATAATATATTCGGCCATCTGGTTGAATCCTTTGGCAAGCTCCCTGATCTCATCACCTCCGGCAATTCCGCCTGCAACACTTGCGCGGGCGGAAAGATCGCCATCCCTGATTCTTGCCGCCGCGTCATGCAGCCGCCGGATAGGAGTTACAATGCTTTTGGTTATGACAAAGCATAGCGCGCCGGTTAGCATTAAAACAAAAGTAATCAGCGCTAACATGGTCTTTGCAGTATCCGAGATGATCTTCTCCTGCTCTTGCTCCAATGCCTCATGTCTTGCAAGATATATATGCTGCAACTCAGCGCATGCCTGGTAGAGCAAACTCATTACATTGTCGAGTTCCTTATGATAGGCTGCCTTATCTCTAATTTCTCCATGTCTTTCGATCTTCCCTATTATCTTTTCCGAGATCGTTGCCAGGAAATGGTGTCTTTCGGATATCTCTTCCAGTTCCTTGCCAACCTCCAGTTGGAATTCAGGGAGCTTCTCCTTCACTTCTGAAAGATGCTTTTCAAATTCCT
>JAZDIE010000143.1:0-14554 GCA_043805295.1 Pseudomonadota bacterium | reverse complement strand
GAAGTTCAAAGCCCCCCTGCTTGCCGGCAGCCCTGCATGCATCCAGGAAGAAAAGGGGGAATATAGCTACTATAACAGCGCATATCTGATCGCCCCGGGCGGAGAGATAAAAGGAAGGTATGACAAGACTCATCTTGTCCCGTTCGGAGAGTATGTCCCATTACGAAGATGGTTTCCTTTTTTGGGAAAAATAGTTGAAGCAGTAGGAGACTTCAGCTCTGGCGAAAAAAACCAACCCCTGCTATTGGGAAACCGCCCTGTTGGAGTGCTCATCTGCTTTGAGATTGTTTTTACTGAGCTTGGAAGAAATCTTAAAAAAAACGGGGCGGAGCTACTTGTCACTATCACCAACGACGCATGGTTTGGAACATCAAGCGCCCCTTACCAGCACCTGTCGATGGCGGTATTCAGGGGGATAGAAAACAGGGTCGCAATCGCACGCTCTGCCAACACAGGAATCAGCGCGTTAATAGATCCGGCTGGTAGAATTATTAAACAAACCCACCTATTCCAAGACGCCTCAATATCAGGCAATCTCCCGCTTATGACAATAGAGACCTTATATACGCATTTTGGCTACGTTCTGCCGATGCTCTCTATTATTATCACACTATGGCTAATATACAGGTAACTAGTGTCTGAACGAAAACCTCCCCTTTGGCTCAATCTCTACGTCAGACTCGGATTTTAAAATCCTCAAAATACTCAATCAAACACAGTGTAGTCATTGCCCGACTTGATCGGGCAAACCAGGTATTAATCAATATTCTGGATCGTCCGATCAAGTCGGACGACGACTAATCTTTCTTGACCTCGAACCAAATTGGAGGTTTTCGTTCAGACACTAATTATACATTTTTATAAAAAAGCGTCTGCCTCATAACATGGCATGCGATTCGCATGGCTTTATGCGTTACCCATTACATGTCTGAGATATCACATAGGCCACTAGTACTCTGTAATATTTAAATCCAACCCCCCTCAATCCCCCCTTATCAGGGGGGAAGTCTTTAAGTCTCCCCTGATAAGGGGAGGTTTGGAGGGGTTAGATGCGAATGAATAACTGTTACATGATACTAGAAAAGAATTAAAGAAAGGAAAAAGTTAATGTTAAATCTTAGCCCGTTTAAAAGTTTCTTGAAAGCATGTGTTTCATCAACAGTCTTTTTGCTTTTTTTAAGCATGTCTTCATCCTATCTCGCTACATGTTGTTGGGGAGAAGTCTCCTATGTTGATGCAGAAGTAGCAACGGCAACTTGCAATCCCCCCATTATTTTTTGCAACGGAGACTCTCAGACAACTTTGCAGGTTTATGTCTATCGTTACGCGCTTCAATTGGATACGGCGGGGGGGCAACCGGAGTGTCCTGCCGATGCATATGAGAAAAGCTATTGCTTCAGAATGACTATTCATGTGGATGGTATGCCTGATAATGTTGACCTTGCCGAATACTTTACTTTTGATTACCCTAAAGGGATTCAGTCACAAATTCCTCTTACTCAAAGCGTTACAATCGATACCGGACAAACCATAAAAAAAGTTACGGTATTTCAAGACGGAGGATCTGTGCCGCTCGATATGTTCCATACCACCGCATATTCCTATTCTATTCGAATGACTCTTAATGCCACTGGAAAATCCGTGCTTACAGGTAAAAAGTTGGGTTTTACTGTTTGGCATCATAATTCCCCAGGTATGGGTAGTCTCGTAGATTTGTCTGTGGTAGATCACGATCTATGTCTTGTCAAAGATCCCTCTAGCGCTTGGGAGGCTTACGTCCCCCAAAAAGAAAAAGATCGGCACTTTATAAACATAGTCGCTCCTTCTTTTTTTGCGAATCCTTCTTCCGATATTCCCGGTTTATCCGTCATACCATCAGGCACAAGCGAACCTCTTGAAAAAATCATTAAGTCATTCTATGCACGGTATCCGAATGACTTTGACTTCTTGGTTGTTTATCCAACGGAATTACTAGACATTCAACATCCGGATGTTCCGCCAGGTCAGGTCGGGGGATTTCATATAACTGTAAGGCGATCAATACTGGGACTATCACCAAAGTATAGGCTACAGTCTTACAAAACAGTCGTGTCACCGGTTGACGGAAAACTCGATCTTGATCAAATCATAACAGGGGATGCGTTTTATGACTCGACAAAGTACTTCCTTTCTTCTGGCACACCTGAAACAAAACTGATGGGAAGGTTACAGGGCGTATGCGTGGTTAACCAGCCGTTGACAAGTTACCAGATAACGGATCCTGCGGTAAACGCTACACTGTTGCATGAAATCATGCATCAATGGGGGGTGTATTGCAAATACGATGATCTTGATTTTGCTAAAGACACGTTAAGTCATTGGGACTGCAATAATTTAGAAAATCGCACAGATATGATTAGTAATGTCAACGGTATGCTCTCGTCAGGGTTTTATCTAGGGTATGCGACATGGGATTATAAGAATCCGCTCAGATATGCAGACATAGAACTCTACCTGGCTGGCTTACGCGATATTGATGATGTGGGTGACATTGAATACCATTTTAATTTTTTAACGGATACGTTTTGGGATAATTTTAAATATTTGGGGCTGGGGGGCTTTTTTACAAAAATAACCACCAGTAATGACGGTTCTGTAAATAAAAGCTATGGTGACAATTGGGACGCATTTATCAATAATTTCGACGACGATAACTTCCTTAATGATTATACAGACAGGTCTCGTCAAGTAAGTTTTACAATCAACGATTTGGCGAGTTCCGATGAGCAGGGACCGCGTTATCCCTCGTATAGCCGTGGCAATAGCGCCAATACTCAACGAGATTTCAAGATGGCTATCTTGCTGGTATCCAGCGAGAAACTTGAACCATGGGAGGCGACTCGTTATAGCAAATTTGCAGAATCATTTGGAGAAGTATTTCACACGGCAACAGATGGCGTTGCAACTATGGATACATTAATTCATCAGGATAAGAGGGCGGACTATCCTCCCAAGATTGGATATGTCAGGGTAAACGGAGTTGAACAGCAGCATATTTTGAAAGCATATTATCCGAATGACGAGATGCGGTACAATTGGTATGGTTGTGTTCCACAAGCGCCTGTGACACCTCTTGAGATTGTGATAATGGCGCGCGATTGCGACGACTTTTTGGAAGCGTCTGATTTTAATGCCCTAAATCTTACCCCTATTGATGTTCCTCATGGAGCGACTTATCAATATGATATTGCGTATCCTGATGGAATACCTCATAAAGTTTTTCGCATAACATGGAACGTCGCTAACGTCCCTTCGCCTGGTATTCACAAAATGGCCTTTATGGTACAGGACTCTGAAAACCTTCATGATCTTGTTGTTGTTGAACTTATCATGCCTACCCCGGCGCCAGCTCCAACAGCCTTTGCCAAAGACACCCCCGTGTTTACCCAATTTAATTCCTGGGGTTTACCCGTGATGCAGCAACCTATGATGATGCAGGCAATACAGCCCTGGGGTCAGCCTATATTGCCTGCACTTCAATCATGGGGACAGATAGTACAGCCTTGGGTACAGCAGCCCGTGATGCAGCAACCTATGATAATGCAGGCAATACAGCCCTGGGGACAGCCTATAGCGCCACGACCTTCTTTTTTGCCGTTTTTCCCTTTTTAAGATAAAGGGCGACTTGTCTGCGCTTAATGCCCACCATCCTCAGGCGTGGCGGGTTGTTCCCCTGCTTCCGGGCTGTTGCTTGAGGCGGGAGGCACAGTAGGCGCTGGAGTAGCAGCAGGGGTAACGGGAGGCACAAACACAATAGGCTTTGAAGGATCATACCCTTGAGAGCCAGGCAGATTTTCGTATTTATAAGCTTCAGCATTTCCTTGCTGGTCTATTTTTTCTGAGAGTTCTCCGATTTCGTTGTATTTAAACTGCGCTATGGTAATTTCTTCTCCGGTCTGAGGATTTGTTTGCACGATATTTTTTATACGATGCGTTAAGGCTGGATTATCATCATAATAATTGTATATAGTTTGAGACCCTGTATGATCCCTTACAAGCCGGATGTCATTGTTTGAATAGTATTCATATTCCTGAAATGTGCCGTCAGATTGTACTGCCCGTTTTAGTTGCAGGCCGTTTGGTTCGTATTCATAATCTACCTGCTTTGTTTCTAACTTGCTTGTCTCCTGATTCGTCATCGAGACCGTCTCCTTGGTTCTGTTGCCAAAATTATCATAATCGATCATTACCGACTGATTATTCCCATAGTCTATCTTGGTTGGTTGTTTTTTGTCATTGTATTCATAGTTGACCTCGTTTCCATCCGGTGTTCGCTCCCATGTTTTTTGGCCTTTTTCGTCAAATGCTGAATAACCGAGGCCTTTTGTCATCGATGCCCAGGCAGACTCAGGATCTATTGGTTCTGAGTATCCTGCAGGCACGGAAAGTTGAACTTTTGTGCCGTCATCCAAACTCGAATAGTAGACAGAATTGCCGGAGCCATCAGATTCTTGTATTAATTCGCCAGCATCGTTATATGTAAAGCTTCTTTTTAGCCCTCCTGGCAATATCTTCTCATCCCAATCGCCGCTTACATCCATGGAGACAACCTGTTGTTTATCATTATACTCAAAGGCCAATTCGTGGTTGAGAAAATTTTTCACAGATTTAACAGTGCCGTCCTGGTTGTAAGAATACTGAAACATATGTCCGTATATATCGGTTACATCTTTGACTTTACCGTCCTCGTATCGCTCGCACTTCATCTGGTTGCCAAAGCAGTCGGTAATAGCCTCAACCTGACCATTGGCATCGTATGTGATTTTAGTGGAATTGCCGAACGGATCAATTATCTCAACCACCTTGCCGTTATTGTCTTTGATTGTTTTAAACCCTTCGGGCAAAGAATCAAAGTCTCCGCTTAGGAGCGCCTCCTGGTTGTCTATCATCAGCTTGGAGGGGGAAGATGTGCCGCTTGATTTTGCGCCTCCACCTTCTTGTCCTTGAGATTGAGATTGGGAAGAAAGGAGATATCTGTTTGCCAGATTAAAGGCGCTTGCTGGTTTTACTCCGCTGGTTTTTGGGGGTTTGGATTTTCCTTTAAAAACCAAAAAACCAACTATTGTAAGGGCAATTAATATTATAGATACAATAGACACAATAATTAATTTTTTATTAGAGGCAGAGCTATTCATAATTATTCTTCTCCTTTGAATGCCTTATTTTTTAGAGTTTCTTTCAGTAACCAGCACAATCCCCTGACCTGGCCGTAGCTTGTAGGAAAACGGCTCAGGTATAAAATCCATTTGATACTCTGGTGAGACATCTACTAATGGTTTGCCGGCTTGCACAAGGTCTCTTAGCCGTTGAATAGTGAATCGTTGTTTGTTGTGTATATCCCTGTTTATAATGATTATCGCCTCGTCTCTGGAGTGAATCGAGGCCTTCCAGAGCACAAGCACGTTAGGGTTGTCTATGTTTACCATTTCGGTGGGGCATTCTTCCTGAAAAATAGTGTATATGCCCGCAAGCTTGTTTACGCTTCTGATAAAGTCACGGAGATCTATGTCGGTTTGCTCCCAGTGTTCAGACCTGGTATTGACCACATGAAGACGTTTTGTAAATCCGAATTCAAACCCTATCGGCATCATAACGCCAGAGGAGAACAATGCTGAAAAAAGATATCGCTGTTTTAGACCATTGATGTTTCCATGGAGTTCATCGCACAGCCTGAGTGTGTCGTGGGTTTCAGGAAAGCTGATTGATGCCGTGATTTCGCGTGTCAGATGATATTGTTCAACGCACCATCTGGAGCTTAGGTCCCACCATTTGGAGCTGTTGAAGATATAGTCAAAACCAGATCTGGCGGTTTCCATGGTCTCATCTACTGTGCAACCTAGCGTCTCGGCAAAGAAGAGCACGTCAGGATAGAGTTGTTTTGTATCGCATATCAGCCTTTTCCAGATGCGGCCCGGCACCTGATAGGCGGCGTCGCATCTGAAACCTTTGAATCCGATGCTGATTAAATACTTAACTATGCTGAAAAAATATTGATACATCCCTTCCTGGTCAGAGGTGTGATTATGATTGAACTTTGCGAGGTCTCCCCAGACTATTTTTTTCCCGTTTTCGTTGCACGAAGGGTGTACCACACTTCCTGACTCATCCCACATAAACCATTCCCTATGTTGTTTAAGAAGGTCAGAGTCAACGGCGCAGTGGTTGATAACAAGATCGATCATCATATTGATGTCGAGTTTTTTAGTTAAGGCGGCAAGGTCTTTTGCCTGGGTTTCTGGCTTTTTCTTGCTTTGTGGATCTATGAGCAGCGGATTTATCTGAAAAAAGTCCTTGATGGAATATAGGCTTCCGGAAAAGCCGGGGTATTGGATAGGATTTACGAATATCCAATTAAATCCCATATCAGCAGCCCGTTCAACATGATGTCTCCACTGGGAGAAATGGCCTCCTAAAAGGGGGAAGAGATTATAGATGTTCATTTTGCGCGGCGGTATCATAAGCTGTTCCTCTCTTTTTGATGGATTTGTAAAAAGTCCTTATACTTATTTCCTGATTTACTATCGGCCTATTTTCTGTTTTTCTCAAGCGCAACATCGGATGGGGCTTTTAAAACAACAGCTCCAAGCGGAGGAAGGCTCAAGTGTATTGAATATGGGTGCATATGCCATGGGATATTGTCCGCCTGCGCGCCTTTTTGCGGAAGGGTCTTGTTGCTTCCACCGTAGATATCAGAATCTGAATTGATAAGTTCTTTATAAAACCCTGGAAATGGCACCCCAATCCGGTAGTGGTTGCGTGGGATCGGGGTGAAATTAAGGGCAACGACGAGGTAATTTTCAGACTTCCAGGCATCTTTCCCTTTTCTCATGAATACCAGGACGCTGTTGTCTGAGTCGTTTGCATCTATCCATTCAAAGCCGGAGCACTCTGAGTCAAGCTCAAAGAGCGCTGGTTCTGAGCGGTAAATGGCGTTAAGGTCTTTTACATATCTTTGCAACCGGCTGTGCGCGTCAGAGTAAAGAAGGTGCCAGTCCAGGCTTTGGGCGTGATTCCATTCCTTCCATTGGCCGAACTCGCCCCCCATGAAAAGGAGTTTTTTCCCTGGATGGCCGTACATGAAGGCGTAAAGAAGTCTCAGATTTGCCATCTTTTGCCAATAGTCTCCAGGCATCTTATCCAGGAGAGATCGTTTGCCATGCACTACTTCGTCGTGTGAAAGGGGTAATATAAAATTTTCCTGGAATGCGTATAATAAACCGAATGTCAGGTTGTGGTGATGATACCTCTTGTGGATCGGGTCTTTCTGCATGTAATTAAGAACGTCGTGCATCCACCCCATATTCCATTTGAATCCGAATCCGAGTCCGCCAAGGTGAGATGGCCTTGATACAGCAGGCCATGCGGTGGATTCCTCGGCAATCATCAGGACACCTGGGAATTTTTCATACACAACGTTGTTTAAGTGTTTCAAAAATTCGATAGCCTCAAGATTTTCCCTGCCACCGTGTTTGTTGGGGATCCATTCTCCGGGTTTTCTTGAGTAGTCGAGGTACAACATGGAGGCCACGGCGTCAACCCTGAATCCATCAAAATGATATTTTTCCAGCCAGAAGAGCGCGTTTGCTATCAGGAAATTGTTTACTTCCAGTCGGCCATAGTTGAATATAAGCGTCCCCCAATCCTTGTGCTCTCCTTTTTTAGGGTCTGCATGCTCATATAGGCATGTTCCGTCAAACCATGCAAGGGCATAGGCGTCTTTAGGGAAATGCGCTGGAACCCAGTCCAAAAGCACCCCTATATTGTTTTGATGACAGATATCTATAAAATGCATCAGGTCTTCAGGCCTGCCATAGCGCGCAGTCGGAGAGTAGTAGCCTGAAACCTGATACCCCCAGGATGGGTCATATGGGTGCGCCATAATAGGAAGAAGTTCGATATGCGTAAAGCCCATTTCTTTTACGTAAGAAACGAGTTCTTCGGTAAACTCATTATAGGTGAGAAACCTGTTTTTTTCACCAGGAATCCGTTTCCATGACCCCAGATGAACCTCGTATATCGATATCGGTTCTTTCCATGGTCTTTTATCAGCTCTTTTGGCAATCCATTCCGAGTCGCGCCAGTTATATGACTGGTTAATATTGTACACAATGCTGGAGGTTTTTGGCGGAGATTCACTGTAAAAGGCATAAGGGTCGGATTTTAAAAAAACGTCTTTATTCTTTGCTCTTATTTCAAATTTATAAAACGCCCCATCGTCTATCTCCGGTATAAAGAGCGCCCATATCCCTGATCGCCCCAGGCGTTTCATCTGATGAACCCTGCCGTCCCACTTGTTGAAGTCGCTTACAATGCTAACCCTTATGGCGTTTGGCGCCCACACAGCAAAGTGTATTCCGGGTATATCGTTTATGCGTATGGTATGCGCGCCTAGTTTTTCAAATATTCTGTAATGAGTCCCCTGGTTAAAGAGGTAGATGTCATAGTTTGTGACGTGAGAGAGCGGGAATGAGTATGGATCGTAATACTCTGAACACATACCGTTTATAAAAGCCTTAAACTTATACTTGAAGTATGTTGTTTCTTCCCTGAATAATACTTGGTAAAGGCCTTCCGGATGAATCTTTGTCATCTGACAGATTTGATTTGAAGAGGTTTTAATTACTGATACGTTTTCAGCATTAGGCAGGAATGTTCTTATGACTAATGCCTTTTCTCCCGATATGTCGATAAGATGAGGGCCAAGTATTGAAAAAGGATCGTGATATCTGGAGGATATGATATTTTCGATCTCTTCATGATTTGGAGAAAAGGGATTCATATTTGTGATAATGGAAAGATTTGACATTATTAATCAAGCTAAAGTATAGTCTGGTTTTGTAAGACCTGTCAAGAAATCGTCCTGCCACATTAATTAATGTTTGAATCTGTACGTGCTTTTAAGGGATTGCTATGGGTGTTTCAGATCAAGAAGAGCCGTACTATTTATTAAGCCCGGCTGAGCTGTTGTTTGTTGCAGAGGAAACGGCATCCTATTTCCCGCAGTCTATTACAGGGACTGTGGTGGCGCTCATGGAGGTCGATCCTTATACAACACATGTTTATTGGAATATCGACCAGCGCGCATTAGGTTTGTTTAAGCTCCGTTTTTTTTCATTTTGTCTTGCGGATGATGCTGAAGTAATGGAATCGTTTGAGAAAGACATGGAAGGAAGAGCGGCTGGCAGGCTTTATATCAACGCGCATCCGCAGAGACGTTATGTCGCACAATTGGGATTCTATGGCGAGGACGGCGAATTTATTGTCCTTGCAAGGTCAAATGAGGTGATTACCCCGCCGTGCGGTCCAGCCTGTTTTAGCCAATATCCTGACAAGGCGGTTTATACCCTGAGCGGGTGTGGGCTACGAATCCATCAAGGTTAGGTTATGGCAAAAGGTTTCCTCTGTCTTCTTCTGCATGCCCATCTTCCGTATGTGAGACATCCGGAGTACGAAGACTTTCTGGAAGAGGATTGGTTTTTCGAGGCGCTAACAGAATCGTATATCCCATTAATAGATGTATTTGATAATCTTTTACTGGAAGGTATTCCATTCAGGATTACCATATCTCTTTCTCCTTCGCTCATATGTATGCTTGAAGATCCGCTGCTGCAAAGGCGCTATCTTAAGCATTTATCAGAGCGGCTTGAACTCGCTGAAAAAGAGGTTGTAAGAACTCAAAGCCAGCCACCCTTTCATAGGCTTGCCTTATTTTACCGGAGTTTTTTTTTAAAGGCGCTTAATATTTTTGAAAAAAGGTATAATTTAAGGCTGATTTCAGCTTTTAAAAAATATAGCGATTCTGGCGTTGCTGAGATTATTACCACCAGCGCAACCCATGCTATTATGCCGCTTTTAAAGATTGAACAGAGTGCTGTCAAAGCTCAAATTATTACGGCTGTCCAATACTTTAAACATGTTTTTGGAAGAACTCCTTTGGGGATGTGGCTTCCTGAATGCGCCTATTATCCGGGCTTGGAGGTTTTTTTACAGGAAGCTGGTATTAATTTTTTTTTTACAGAATCGCATGGCATTACTAATGCCATGCCAGAGCCGCCATACGGGACGTTTGCGCCTATTATGTGCCCGAATGGCGTAGCTGTCTTTGGCCGTGATCCTGAATCTTCCAGGCAAGTATGGAGCAGCGCCGCAGGGTATCCTGGAGATCCATACTACAGGGAGTTTTATAGGGATGTGGGTTTTGATCTTGATTTTGACTATATCAAGCCATATATACATGACGGCCGGATAAGGGTGAATACAGGCATCAAGTACTACCGTATAACCGGCGCATCAATTTGCGCTAAGGAGCCGTATATTCCTGAGGAGGCTGCGATAAGGGCAGCCGCGCATGCGCGTAATTTTCTATCATCAAAACTTAGGCAGATTGATGAGCGCTCATCCAGTATGGATAACCCCCCTGTTATCTCTGCGCCTTACGACGCGGAGCTTTTTGGACATTGGTGGTTTGAAGGGCCGATATGGCTCGATTCCCTTATTAGAAATATTGCGGTTCAGGACGATATCGCCATGTCGACCCCATTGGATTACCTGGCTCAATATCCCGCTAGTGTTACGGCAGTCCCGGCAGGGTCAAGCTGGGGGGAGAATGGATACTACGGGTTTTGGCTCACTGAGGAAAATGACTGGATATACCCACATTTACATCAGACATCCCGGAGGATGAAACAACTTGTGCAATCATTTAGTGGGACTTCTCCTCACCCACTTACTGTGCGAGCCTTGAATCAGGCCGCTCGTTCACTTCTTCTTGCGCAGAGTTCGGATTGGGCGTTTATCATGAAAACAGGGACAACGGTTGATTATGCCCATAAAAAAATAAAAGATCAATTGGCCAGGTTTTATTATCTGGATGATGCGATCTTTCATGATAGGATCGATCCTCGTAAGCTTGCAGCGCTTGAGGTGATGGATAATATTTTTCCGGAGACTATTAATTATATGAATTTTGCGTGATGGCTTTGTTAAAAGTTCATCTGCTTACAAATCCATAAACTTGTTTGGTAGGAGACGGCATGTACATAATGATGATTGCTTCGGAGTGCGCTCCGGTCGCAAAGGTAGGCGGGCTTGGAGACGTTGTTCAGGGGTTGTCGCGTGAACTCCAGTTACGCGGCAACCACGTTGAAATCATTCTCCCTAAATATGATTGCATGAGATATGACCGGATATGGGGGATGCAAAAAACATATTCGGACTTGTGGGTTCCGTATCATAATCAGTGGTATCACTGCGATGTGTATTTCGGGTTTGTGGATGGGTTGAAATGTTTTTTTATTGATTCCCATTCCCCGCAAAATTTTTTTAACAGACAGGCATTTTACGGCCAGAACGATGATATTGAACGATTTGCCTTTTTTTGCAGGGCTGCGCTTGAGTTCATGCTCAAGACGAATAAACAACCTGATATAATCCACTGTCATGACTGGCAAACAGGTCTGGCGCCAGTGCTTTTGTTTGAACTCTACAAAAATATGGGGATGACCCATCCGCGAGTCTGCTACACATTGCATAACGTAAGGCATCAGGGTGTGACAGGCGAGCATATACTCAGGCAGGCCGGTCTTAACCCTGGGTATTTCATGAACCAGCAAAAACTTCAGGATAATTTTAACCATGGTGCTGTCAATCTAATGAAAGGCGGCATTGTTTTTTCCAATTTTGTTACAACGGTTTCTCCAAAGTATGCGGACGAAATTAAATATACCGACCTGGGATGCGGTCTCCAGCATACCCTTTATGTGCATGGGGCGAAATTTGGCGGGATATTAAACGGCATAGGCTATGATGTCTGGAATCCTGAAGTAGATCATAATATCGCCTGCCGCTATTCCATTGACACCATTAACGACAAATACAAAAACAAAGAGGCGCTTCGCAACCGGTTTTGGTTGAGGAACGTGTTTCGTCCCATTGTTGCGGTTGTGAGCAGGCTTGATCACCAGAAGGGCGTTGGCCTCATAAAGCATGGCATATTCTATTCGTTGGCCAATGGTTGTCAGTTTGTCTTGTTGGGATCGAGTCCTGACCATGCTATTAATAACGAATTCTGGGGTCTTAAGCGGATGATGAACGACAACCCTGACTGTCATCTGGAAATAGGATACAGCGAGGAGTTGGCTCACCTGATTTACGCAGGGGCGGATTTGATTCTTGTGCCGAGCGCGTATGAGCCATGCGGTCTTACACAAATGATCGCCATGAAATATGGGACAGTCCCTATAGTCAGGAACACCGGCGGACTGGCGAGCACTGTTTTTGACGCAGATTATTCGAATAAACCCTATCATGAGCGGAACGGCTATGTGTTCGATCATTTTTCCAGCCAGGGGCTGGAATCTGCGATGCATCGCGCAATAGGGATGTGGTATAGTTATCCCAAATATTTTATTGAACTTATGATGAATGGGATGAGATATGACTATTCCTTTCGCCATGCGGGCCAGCATTATTTGAACATTTACAATCACATCAAAGAATAGTACTATCTCTCCGGCAAAGAGATAGTGCCTAATCCCCGATGATCGAGAGGGCTTTTAAATAATGGAAGAAAAACTGGATATCATTATAGTGGACGACGACAAAGATGTCTGCAATGTAATGACCAAAATTATTAAAAGTTTTTACGTTTGGGGTAAGGTGTCTTCTTTTACGGACGTTGACGAGGCTATCAGGTATTGCCAAAAGGGAAGCATTTCATCCGCTATCTTTGTACTGGATGTTAACCTGGGGAGGGAGACGGCTTTTACCTTTCTCAATGCTATATCCGATAAGATTACAATGGCCTATGAGGACGCTATTATTATTACCGGCAATGCGAGCGATGATGTTGTTGACACGTGCATTGATTCAGGAATTACTCATCTATTGGAAAAGCCGGTCAAACCTTATGCCTTGCAACTTGCTGTCAGATCTATAGTGACAAGGTATTTGAGGTATTTGAATGCATATGATTATATAGAATAAGTTAAGAGCCAGGCTGATATCGAGGCGGATCGTGATACTGAAGGGAGGGTATAATGGAAGAAGGATTGGATGTTGTCGTAGTCGATGATGATGAAGTGGTATGTGATGTGATGACCGAAATGGTCAAAAGATTTTATGTTTGGGGGGAAGTGTTTTCTTTTACAGATGTCGAAAAGGCGACAAAGTATTGCCGTAAGCGCAGTTCCACTGTCGCTATCTTTGTGCTGGATGTTTTTCTCGGAGGAAAGACAGGGTTCTCATTTCTTGATACTATTTCAGATAAGTTTCCGATGGCATATGAAGATACTATAATCATTACTGGAAACGCGAGTAATGACATAGTGAATATGTGCATCGCCTCTGACATCACGCATCTATTGGAGAAGCCGGTCAAACCATACGCTTTGCAACTTTCCGTCCGGTCTATTGTGTCAAAGTACCTGCAATTTGCAAAAAAACTACTGAGGAATCCGGGGCTTGCTGAGAGTATCTCAAAGTTTTAAAAGTAAAGGAGATATAACCGATGAAACATTTAGTGCTTTTGAGGCATGGGGAAAGTCTTTGGAACAGGGAGAATCGGTTTACAGGCTGGGTTGATGTAGACCTTTCGGAAAAGGGTATAGCGGAGGCAAGGGAGGCAGGAGAGACGTTCAAGCGGGATAGGTTTGACTTTGATATTGCGTTTACCTCTGTCTTGAAACGGGCAATCCGCACACTCTGGATTGTTTTAGACAATATGGACCTTATGTGGATACCAGTGCATCGCTCGTGGAGGTTGAATGAAAGGCATTACGGGGCGTTGCAGGGTTTAAATAAGGGGGAAATGGCGAGGCAGTATGGCGAAGAACAGGTGCATATCTGGCGGAGAAGCTATGACGTGCGACCTCCGCTTCTTGAAAAATTCGATCCAAGATATCCGGCAAACGACCGCCGCTATAAAGAACTTAAAGAGCATGAGATCCCTCTTGCTGAGTGCCTGAAAGACACGGTGGAGAGGTTTTTGCCGTATTGGAAAGAGACAATCGCCCCTGTTGTGGCAGAAGGGAAGCGGGTTCTTATCGCTGCGCACGGAAATTCCCTTAGGGCATTGGTGAAATATCTGGATAATATCTCAGATGCGGATATTCTGAAGCTTAATATCCCTACTGGAATACCGCTTGTGTATGAATTGCATGACGACCTGACGCCGATCCGGCATTACTATCTGGGAGACCAGGAGAGTATAGCCAAAGCTATAGCCAAGGTTGCAGGCCAAGGGAAGGCTTGATTTGGCCATTGACAATTAGGCTGCATAAAAGTCTTGACCATTATGCAAAGTCTTGCTAAATAGTCGTAAATGAAACGGTATCTGTACGAACCGGTAAAAAAAGACATATCTAACAAGATGGTTTTCCTTACCGGTCCTCGCCAAATAGGCAAGACATATCTGGCAAAACAAGTCCTGTCCGAGTTTGTTCATCCTCAGTACTTTAACTATGACTCCATAGATGATGCCCGCGTTATTTCTTCCCGTTCATGGTCTTTGGACGCG